>NZ_JAYGIG010000010.1:0-84509 GCF_034932105.1 Leptothoe sp. PORK10 BA2
GTGATCTCTGGATGAAAGTCCAGGGTTACGACAAGCAAGTCGTCAAATCGTCTAGCAGTTAGGTTGGGAACCGCCCATTGCGGAGCCGCACGATGGGTGGTGTGGGAGGGGGGATTCGTGAGGATTCTCCCTATCCCGATTATGCTGTATTTTTTACAAAAACCTTACAGAAAATAATCTTGTTATCTCCTGTTTTAATAGAATTCTCAAATCCGAGCTTTTTCATCGTAAATTCTCTTTCGGTAGAACGAATGAACATATTTAAATATAGCGATATAACAAGTTTAGAGGCAAATCATTAGATATTTTCTGGCTTGTCTGGATAAGAAGTTAATTCTGGGAACGTGCATTTACAGTTTAAGTAGTTTCTTAGTTTCTCGAAATCGATTTCATGTTTTCTGTAGTCTTGTGGTGAAATAACGATTATTAGTTTTTCGCATAATTTTTTGTCTAGACAAGCCACAGAATATGAATTAATGATTTCTTTCACAAAATCATTGCGTGATTGCTTTAGTCTACATCTTAGAGATCCTAGTAGAGGAATAACAAGAGGATCTATATTTCCAGTGGACTCCACCTTTTTCCAAAGCTCTGAAAGACTATGTTGGATGTTATCAAAACTAGAATTCTCTATTGAACCATGAGGATTCAGATTCGCGATCGCAACCATATAAAATATTTTGTTGGACTTTTTCAGTTGAGCCACCGCACCAAGCGGATACCTTTTCTTTTTTCCTGCTCGACCATCATCTAATTCATCAAATTCAAATCCATTAAGAGCGCGTTCTAAATCTGCATCTAACTCAAGAAATTTATTTTTGTAAAACCTTGAGGCGAATTGCCCTTGGAGACTTTCTGGTGAAATTACTCCCGTACTAGTGTCAACCTCGAATGTACTATTTGTTCCAATCACATAAGCCCCCCGAAAATCAAAAAGATTTCCAACTTTAATCTCAATTTGCATATCACAGTTCTTGACATTACTTAGAACTGACAAACGAGGACGGCTTACCCAAAAAGTCATTGCGACGATCCCCCCCATCAACAGATAAGAATTGTCGCTCAAATATGGCTTGGTCGCTGGCAAGAAGAACGAGGTCACATTAATCAGCAGCCAAATTTTACCAAAGGCGGAAAAAGTATCATCAAACGTCTTTCGCGTTAGGACAATATTTAACCAGTGGCTTCTTGTAAAAAAATCAGAAAAAAATAATGATAATCTGCTTATCATCCCGTTTACAGACCCAACTCCTTGTAAACACTTGTTTTGTAATGATAGGCTTGACTGTCATTCTCTCTCCGCTTCTTGTAATGAGAATCCTCCCAATCGTCTAGAGCATATTTTACAATGGCAGCATTAAAACTAACGTGCATTGCTAAACCATTTCTAATAATCGGTGGGCACAAGTTCTCATCAGGTTCTCTTTTCATGTTTAAGTTAACAACGATGATTGGAAGATCTCTTTCTATAGCTTGATCAATTTCCCAACGAACATATTTATAAAGATTTTTCGTCTTCTCTCCCACTAAGAGTACAAAGTTTTTTGTATTTTCAAACCGCTCTCTTAGTTGTCTTTTGATGGTGCTCTCAGAAGTTAAGTTAGGGTTGGAGTTAATGTCATGGACATTGTAAAAATTAAAATCAATATGCTTATTCGCCTTCCACGCTTGCATTAAGCGGTAGCAGCGCATATCAGTATCTGCATCGAAACCAACATATGTCTTATTGCGGTATCCCATGATAGAAGTCTCACTGAGAATTAGTATGTACTAAATCTTATAGTACCGCAAAAAAATGAGAGCATCCACTTTATGTGGATATTCTCCCCAAAAAACTACTGTATATAGTCTCTTTAGGGCAATTCAATATCCGAAGTGTCAGCATTGAGCATTATGCCGTCGCTAACTCTTTTCCAACTTATACAAAATCTTATCAGAAGCCACTGCTTCCACAGTACCTAATCCTTTGTCAAGAACACTAAGATTCACTTCAACCTGAAAAGGTATATTGTTCAAATCTGCTAGTTTTGGCGCTTGCAACTTGCCAGCCATTTGAATACGATGACTTCCTACTTCCGCTGGCAAACTCTGTATAACTTTCGAGTTAAGTAATGGATAATCATTAGGCCGTTGTTGTGTTGAGTTCAAATATTGGAAGCTAAGTTGTGGAGAAGTTGAATTCGCTGGCAAGTAATATTGAACTACTGCGACAGCCAATTGCTCTTCATTTTCTTTGAAAATCTTTTCATCTGGAGATGGATTTATCTCTAATATCCGAAGACTTACACCAGAAACCCTTAGCTCATCAGCAGACATTGTTTTTAAGCGTGATTCAGATTCTCCTTGAGTTGATGTTGTTTGTAAGAAAGCTATTAAGACGATTAATGGAAAAAAAGCAGCTACCGTGATTACGAGTTTTTTCGTATTTGGTTTGTCTGGAAAAATTCCCTTGTGTTTAAGCAAATCATAAAACCAATTTGAAAGGGTTCCAAGTAAAAGCCCTATCACTACACTAAGCAGAACTAATACAAACTGCCCCACTTAAAAACTCTCTTCCTAGAAGTATCTTGACTATTTTATACTCTACAGAGTAATAGATCGATCTTCAATTTCCATCAACACCAAAGCATCGTCCTACCAGTAACCTCACACCACCTTAATCCTGAGTAATGACAAGTAACCTTTTGGCTACGCCCCCACCGAAAACTTGAGGCATAACGACCCCGTTCACCCGCCGCTAGTAACTTTTCGGACTCCACAAAGAGAATCTGTACGGTCGGTGTGCAACGGGATTGTTAGCTGGCGGTTGTAGCAATGGCACGATTCTACTAACTTAGCTTAGATCTAAGCTGACAAATTACCCAATAAGAAAGATCATAGCAGGTGACAAATTTAGAAAACTCTTATCTACTAAATGCTATAACCCACAGATCTTAGCGCGCGAGAAGAGACACGAGATAGTAGCAGCACCGAATTTGAAGCTACCTCCGCGCATTAATCCATAAAACCCAAAATCATCTGACAAAATTTTTGCTGCACCAGTGCTGCACCATACGGCAGCCGGGAAATGACCGGGAAGTGCTGCATAAGGTTTCTCATCAAAGTTTAGATTATCGTATATATACCATGCATTTAAACCAACCAAACCTCTAGTATCTTTCCAACCTACAGCTTCTCCAAACTTTTCCCAATCTGTATTGTACTTAGTTGGACTACCGCACTTCTCCCAAATTTTTTGCTGAACGCTAAAGCCAAATCGACCTTCACTATACTTTAACCATAGGTTGTTAATATTACGAAGGTCTAAACAGGGAAATTCCTCGATTTTTTCACGTGTTGGAATTGCTCGTCCCATAAAACCTCCTTGACGCAGATCTATTAACTCATTCATCCGATTTGCTGTTTCCTGATCAGCAGCTTTCCAATCTTTAATGGCTAGAAGACCTCTTAGCTTAAAGTAGTAACCATCTCCAAAATTTTCAGATCTAAGATCATCATCGCCTAATTGTTTATTTATACTCTCTCTTCCTTGGTGTTGACGTTCTTCCTGCATTTTCTGTTGATTTTTTATTTCTCCTAGTTGCTGTTGCCGCTCAACTTCTATATACTCTGCTAAGCTATAACCATCTAGTGCTTTTCGTTCAACAGAAACTACATCCTCTGAGTTTAGGCTCAGATGTTTCCAAAAATCCATCAGATCTTGAACGTTTCTTGAATTCAGTTCCTCTGCCTCTAAACATTCACGAAGGACAGAATCATATTCTTGTAATTTCCTTTGATAGTTTTGATAAGGTTTTAGAACTTCCACCTCAATCACATCGGCATCGGCATCTGAAATTTCTAACTCTTGGCGTAAAGAATTCAGTAGCTTTCTAGCGGGAATAGAAAACCTTCCTTCTTTTGCTCTTTTTTCCGCCTCTTTACGATATTTTAGTTTCGGATCATGTTGCGGGGAACAAGCTAGTTGAATACGATAGCCTTCGTCCTTTAGAGTAATAATTTTGGGACTCATGGCAGGAGAGATTGCTTTCACCTTTCGCTCTGCGTAACGATGAAGTTCCTCAACAGTTATTACTCCATCACTATCTTCGTCAGCGATACCACTGGTAATACCTTCCACTAAATAGCGAGTATATATAGAAAGTTCAGCCCCCTTTTCCTCATAAGAGTAATCAACTTCACTAGTGGAGGTCAGTACAACTCTCCCTTCTGCCCCAAGTTGATCTTGCAGGTTAACCTCTCCATCATCTCTTGCCACTGCATTACCAAAAGCACCACTAAAACAGCAATCCAGAATAACAACTTGGTACTTTGCCTTACAACTACGGATGCAGTCATTAACGAAATGGGCAGATATTGCAGTGGAGCGTACTAATAAATCACGTTGTTTCTCCGTATTGTGTGTAGCGAAATACAATTCACGTCGCTCATCCTTAATACCATGCCCAGAAAAGAACAACAAAACTAAATCTTCTGGTCCACGACCTTGGAACCACAGTTCAATTTCCCTAGCCATTTCCGCTTGTCTTGGATTGACGATTGGCTTAACCTCATCAAACCCACCCATTTGAGGATCTCGCAACACTTCCGCAAAAGCAGCTACATCTCTAGGGGCAGCAGGCAATGTTGTTAATCCCTTACCATATTCTCCGACACCGATTAAGAGAGCATACTTTCCCATAAAGATCGCCAATGAATTAATTCTTTATTGTTCAGGCAATTATGTGTGTTTCGAGATTTTAATCCGCAAGTTTGCTAAACGTTCAATAGTGTCTGCTGCCTGATCCAGTTCCTGCTTGTTACGATACTCAATACTGTAGGTCATCCCATCGATTTCCCCAGAAAGGGTCAGAGTTTTGCCATAACGCAAATTCCCCAGGTAATCCATTACCTTACCCAGGTTTTGGCGGTTAATCTCGGCTGTAAGGATACCGACTAAAAAAGCTGTCAATCCAGGCTTGGCTGCCTCTGGGATATCCGTTTCTCTCGCCAACCGAGCCTCTTCCACCAATTCCCCTGACTGCATTTCATCGGCAATATTCAGTAAAAAGTCCTCTAAGTCGGCGCGATCAAGATCTAAACACGCCTCGCTAAAGTCAATGAGAACAGTGGATGATGTGGGCATAGTAGCTCGTTGCAAGAATAATGACTCTTAGTTAATCATATTATTTGAACACCAGGAAATATACGTTGGACACCAATGTCTCCACCAATTATCCCAGCCAGCTAACTTCTTTTTAGACGGATTTTTTCCGCATATCTACCTGTATCTGGATGGATATGCGGAAAGTTTCCTGAGATCTTCCCAAATCAGGTGGATCTGAGGAAACTTTCTGCATAGTAAGCTGCTCAAGGGGGATCTGAAGAAACTTTCCGCATATCTTCAGATATGTACGGATGTCGTTATGAGTATCATCAGGCACATGTCTTGTGCTTGGATGGTGATGGAACCACGCCCCAAAAAGCTTTTAGACCATCTGCGAGCGGTCATTCGGCTCAAGCATTATGCTTACCGAACGGAAGAAACCTACGTGCAGTGGGTGAGGCGCTACATCCTGTTTCATGAAAAGCGCCACCTGCATGAGATGGGGCGCTTAGAGGGGTAGTGCAAGCATAGCTGCTATCAAGTGCCATAAGCTCAAAAGCACTACTACATAACGGTTTTAGGTTAGTTATTTTGAACTACTTTTCTGAAAGGAATTCAGAATTTTCCTGTACGCTTAACGAGTTTACGTTGTTTCAGGCTTCGCCTTTACCCTTATGGCACTTTGTTGCAGCTACGCTCGTAGCACCCCTACACAGGGTTGCGATCGCAACCCAACTGTCACACCACAAACCACCCTCAAACACTCATTCCACGGTTCCAATCGCCGCCACCGGCCGCTGCGCACTGTCACACTCCCAACCACCCCTGTGACCCCCATCACTACCATTCCTCAGCCAAACTCAGAAACCCCTTAAGCAACCCTCAGGTATTCGTCAGATGACGTTCAGGTAGAGGCAGCATTCTAGTAATCAATGAAGCCAGTAAACACACTTCACCGATTCACCCAGGAGCTTTAACCATGAAACGCACTATCCTTTCCGCCTTAACCGTCCTCGTTGCCTCCGCCGCTCTGGCACCCATCGCCTCTGCCGTTGAGCCCGCTAGCTTCAATATTCAGTCCACTCGCCTAGAAGTCCTCGACGCCCGCACCAAGAACGACGTCCACAAACTACGCATCGAGCACCTAAACACCCAGACCAAAGCCATCGAAGATATCCAAGCTACTCGGCTAGAGGCTCTAGATGCTCGTACTAAGGCTGTCGAAAATATCCAAGCTGAGCGCCTAAACGCCCTGGATGCTCGCACCAAAGCCGTTGAGAACATCCAAGCTGAGCGTCTAAACGCCTTGGACGCTCGGACTAAGAACGACGTTCACAAGCTACGGATTGAGCACCTGAACAACCAGACCAAAGCCGTTGAGAATATTCAGGCTGAGCGGTTGAATGCGCTGGATGCTCGTACCAAGACTGTAGACAACATCCAGGAAGCCCGCCTTGATGCGCTGGATGCTCGTACTAAGTCCGTTGTTCGCTGATAAAGCGGAGCACCGCTTAGGCTAGCCAAGTTTGGGTGCCTAGCGCGTCTCCGTGCGTCAGTGAAGCTACATTCCTTTCATGGGGAAACCTTTCCTCTTCTAACTTTCCTACAACCTACATCCATAGCCTCTGCCCATAGGGTGGAGGTTTTTTTGTGGCGTTAGGAGAACGTACTGACAAGCACGGATGAATGACTGAAGCCTAAACCGATGCAGGTACAGCGCATTGCGTGGTCAATCACTACGTAGAATAAACCTACCGCGCTGACCTACGACAATAACCAACAACATTGCCATTGGTGCCATAGAAGAGACACTTATCTATTCTATGAGTCTGATCTGTACATGGGCTGAAAAGCTTATGGCCAGAATAAAAGAGGTGAACGATAGATATC
The DNA here is from genome assembly GCF_034932105.1 of Leptothoe sp. PORK10 BA2. NCBI lineage: Bacteria > Bacillati > Cyanobacteriota > Cyanophyceae > Nodosilineales > Cymatolegaceae > Leptothoe > Leptothoe sp. PORK10 BA2. The sequence goes on from NZ_JAYGIG010000010.1 coordinate 6,977, forward strand.
TCCATTCCATCGTTTTCCAATTTAAATACGGCATCCAAACAGGGTACTGATACTTATTCTTGCTTGCCCTAGAGAGTTTTGTCTCTAGCGAACTATTGCTGCGTGAAAGGGTTTGTAAAGTAGTTTGTGTCAGGCGTGAAACAACTCTAGAGAGTCTTGTCTAATGTAGAGAAATTCCTCAGTTAAATCGTTCTGGGTGCTGTTGTGTTTGAAGTTTCCCTAACCTAGTCGCCTAACGCCACAATCCCTTGGGACACAGCACCCAGTATATCTAGAATCCTTCAGCTAATACCCAAGCAACTCATTACGCTGTGATCGAACACACAAACTAGGAAAACTTGATGGTTGTGTAAGTAGACCGTAGGCTTATCCCACAAAGGGGGAGACCTGCTCCATCTCGGCCTACAGTGGATTTACAGGCAAAGCACTGTATTGCATAACTTCCTTAGCTTGAACCCTATATCTAAGTAGACAGACTACTGTATTGCTTAACCCTTTATATCTAAACCGAAGCCCCCATGAACCTTAGCGTCCATGGGGGCTTCTTATGCTCCAGAGGGGCTGCTGTCAGAGGGACTGCTGCCAGGGCGAGGGGCTATGAACTATCGCTGACGACTTTCCTGGCAGGGTGTGTGCAGAAAGGGGTTTAGCTGTGGTGCTTGCTTAGAAATCGATCCAGCTGGTTGGCAAAGGCTTCGCGATCGCGACTACCGATCGCTGGTGGTCCACCCGTTTCAACGCCGCTGCTGCGCAGGGATTCCATAAAGTTACGCATCGACAGCCGCTCTCGAATATTCCGTGCATCGTAAAATTCTCCCCGAGGGTTGAGGGCATAGCCATCCTTTTCAATCACATTGGCTGCTAAGGGAATATCCGCCGTAATCACCAGGTCCCCCTGGGCCATGTGCTGCACGATGTAGTTATCTGCCACATCTAACCCCGAACGTACTTGCACCGAGTCAATATAGTCAGACGCAGGGATTTGGAGCGGAGCATTTGCCACCAACGTTAGGGGCATCTGTAACCGCCTAGCCGCTCGATACAAAATCTCTTTGATCACATTGGGGCAGGCGTCCCCATCAACCCAGATTTTCATAGAACGGTGTTTGATTACTCACGAAACAACAGGCTTAGAAATAATCCTGACATAATCCAGCGAATAAGGCGTTTTCTTGGACGTTAGTGCTTTTGTTCTCACTTAGCCAATTCTGTACTGCTGCTACCCGCACCGTCGCTTGCTGCCTACTCTACATTCTCATACAGTTCAGCTATATCAAAACTAAGACTCATGCTTTTGAGGCTGCCCCTATCGCCTGCTTTATAGGTTGCTTTATGGGTACTCAAAACCCACTGCCCAGATCATGGCGTCGAAAAACCTCGACAGAAACCTGTTTCTGACTTACCAATACCTATTTTTCTAAACTCTTGCATGCCCGATAGTCACTAAATTTGTCACCACGATCAAACGTTTCGGTTGTATCTGACAACACTTCCACCATCAAACATGGAGATGCCAGAGAATCTTGCAACCTACTTTCCTATTGATCACAGCTCACAACAACATCCGGATAATAGTCAGTATTCTTCGCCTCAAGATGAACCTTAGTATCGGCAATATAGGATTGCACCCTTCACCCGACCTGTCCCCAACCACTTAGCCAATGCTTGTCCAGCTGACTTCTGCCCAAGGTATCTGTATTTTAGGCGATTCTAATCCGGTGGCCGGAACCGGTTTAGCCTAAGACTTAATCTAATGGAGCCCTACCGTAACTAACTGATTTACCATCACTCGCTCCACCAGCTGTCGCAGCACCATCGCCGCCCAGTCCACATCAGCCTCAGTTGTCTGATGCCCCAGGGTCAGCCGAATGCCCGTTTTGGCTGCCGCGTCGCTAAACCCCATGGCTTTTAGAATCGGGCTAGGGGTCAGGGTGCCACTATGGCAAGCTGACCCCGCACTGATCCCGATCCCTGCCATATTCAGTTGACGGACTAGGGCTTTTCCCGTCACCCGCTCTCCATCCGCATTGGGTAGATAAAAACTCACATGGTGGGGCAATCGCTCCTGGGGATGCCCCGTTAGCACCAGTTCAGGATGGCTTTGCACTTGTTCAATTAAGCGATTCCGGAGCTTTAGTAAGCGCTGATTTTCTTGCAGGAGTTCTTGGCTAGCCAGCTGCGCTGCTAGGCCAAAGCCAGCAATTGTAGGTACCGCCTGGGTGCCTGAGCGTAAATTATTCTCCTGACCACCGCCGCGAATTAAGGGCACTAGGTCAGTGCCCGGTTTCACATACAGTGCTCCCGCTCCCTGTGGGCCATATAGCTTGTGGCTAGAGATGGAGAGTAAATCTACCCCCAATTGCTCCACATCTATGGGCAACCGCCCAGCGACCTGCACCGCATCAGAATGGAAGATGGGGACGGACAGGCCTTGGTGGCGTCTGGCTTGGATCACCGCTGCTAGTTCGGCAATGGGCTGCAACGTACCTACTTCACTTTGGCCATAAATCACCGATACCAGCACTGTGTCCTCGCATAGGGCTGCGGCTAAATCCGTTGGGTTGACCTGGCCATGGTGATCCACGGGTAACTGGGTAATGTGCCAGCCCTGTTGCTCTAGCCTCTTTGCTGGCTGAGTAATGGCGGAATGCTCCACCGCCGAAATAATGATGTGGCGAGGTTTACGGTACTGCTGTGCCACCCCCATGATGGCTAGGTTATTGGCTTCGGTACCGCTGGCGGTAAATGCGATCGCATCCCCCGGCGCGCCCACCAGCTCTGCCACCTGCATCCGTGCCGTTTCCATCACCGTAGCGGCCTGACTACCCCAGCTATGAAGACTAGAGGGATTCCCCCAGCCATGGGTCATGGCTGACCCCATCACCGCGATCACCTCGGGGCGGGGCGGTGTAGTCGCGCTGTAGTCTAAATAGATCTGCATAATATATGCCCTATGTCGTCCGCCTATGATGTTCCCTTAGATGTCCTCCGGTTCTTTCCCCGACACCACCGGTGCCGTCTTACTCAGCTTCAGCTTAGGATGCTCCCCTGCCACCTGCTGACAGTTCCACTCATTACGGAACAGCAACACCGGCCGACCATAGCTATCCTTGACCGTGACCGTATTAAATAACCGTCCCGCATCCTGCAATGCTTCCCAACCACCCGTCACCCAGCGGGCCACACTGTAGGGCAACATATCCAGGTTCGTATCGACGTTGTACTCATTTTTCAGCCGGAACTGGACCACCTCAAATTGCAGCTGGCCCACCGCCGCCAAAATGGGGTCCCGTCTCGAATCATCCGCCGAGTACATGATCTGCACAGCCCCTTCTTCCCTCAGCTCTGTGACCCCTTTGCGAAACTGCTTAAACTTAGACGGGTTCGGGTTCTTCAAATAGGCAAACAACTCAGGGGAGAAAAAAGGAATACCTTCGTACTCCAGCTTCTGGCCTTGGTAAATGGTGTCCCCAATGGCAAAGACCCCCGGATTATTCAGACCAATCACATCCCCAGGATAGGCGGCTTCCAGGGACTCTCTTCCCTGGCCAAACAACTTTTGTGGGTGGGATAGGCGCACGTTTTTACCAGACCGGGCATGGTTAACCACCATGTCTTTTTCAAACTTGCCCGAACACACCCGTACAAAGGCCACCCGATCCCGGTGTCGGGGATCCATATTGGCCTGCAGCTTAAACACAAATCCAGAAAACTCTTCCCGTGAGGGGAGCACCATCCCTGCGGTACTTTCCCGAGGCCCCGGTTGGAGGGCAAAGTCCAAGAATGACTCTAAGAACAACTCCACACCAAAGTTGGTCATGGCACTACCAAAGAAGACCGGGGTCATCTCACCGCTGTGTACCAGTTCCAAATCCAGCTCAGGCCCCAGCTCATCCAAGACTTCCAGTTCTTCTAAAAACCGATGGTATACGTCATCATCTCCAATCAGCTCCTCAATGCGGGGATCACCCCAATCGAGCACGGTGTCGAAGGCAGCCTTGGTGCCGTGGGCCTGACGCTCAAATAGATGAAACTGTCGTTTACGGCGGTCAAATACCCCTTTGAACCGATCCCCCATGCCCACGGGCCAGTTGACGGCATAGGTAAACAGCTCTAGCTCTTTTTCGATTTCATCCAACAGGGCCAGAGGTTCTTGGCCAGGGCGGTCTAACTTATTGAAGAAGGTGAAAATTGGCAGTCCCCGCATTTTGCACACTTCAAACAGTTTGCGCGTTTGGGGTTCCAGACCCTTCGCCGCATCTTCCAACATGACGGCGTTATCCGCCGCCGCCAGAGTGCGATAGGTGTCTTCACTAAAGTCTTGGTGACCCGGGGTATCGAGCAGATTGATCCGATAGCCGCTGTAGTTAAATTGCAGCACCGTCGAGGTAATTGAGATCCCCCGCTGTTGCTCTAGCTCCATCCAGTCAGAAACCGCATGTCGTTGCGATCTCCGGGCTTTGACTGATCCTGCCTCATGGATCGCTCCTCCATACAGTAAGAGTTTTTCCGTCAGGGTCGTTTTACCGGCGTCAGGGTGGGAAATGATCGCAAAATTACGACGCTGCTCAACGGCCTCATCGATGGTTTCTGTGGACGGTAGGGTGGTGGTCATGGAGGTGTTTCAGCTCATGGAGCATAGCCCGATCCCCAGCCTGATCACTGGATTGATCCCTGGGGTGAATCCCATTGTACTGTCCGGTGCCGATGCTCTGATGTCTTTAATTCGGTCTTTCTGCCCCGGCGGTGCCAATGCTCTGATGTCTTTAATTCGGTCTTTCTGCCCCGGCGGTGCCGATGCTCTGATGTCTTTAATCCGGTCTTTCTGCCCCGGCGGTGCCGATGGTCTGGTGTCTATGACCTGGGGCGGTCTGGGGAACTCCGATCCGAGGATCTACCAATCAGCATCGTAGTATTCCACGGCAGTTCCCTGGGATGTAACCACTGTTAGGGGTAACTCTGCCTCCGCTTCACGGCGGGTGAACTGCACCACCTGCATGCCTGAATTGTTAGGTTCCACCACCATCACATAGTGGTCGTCTTGCCACTGTACATCCACTACGCGATGGTGCATGAGCCATGCTTCCGCCAGATTTCCTTCATTGATCGCGCTGCCTTCATCATGGCTGTAACAGCTGGCCCATATATCATCGGCCACAGACCACAGGCCGGACAGATTGATCGGCTCCATGCGAGCGCTCAGGCCATAGGTGGTAAAGCTAAGAACATTGTGCTGCCAAAACTGGTTAGCCACTTGTTGAAAATCTTTATCCTGTAGCAGCGTGCTGTAGCGTTCATCTGCGGCTAACTGTTTTTGCTGCTGGTCTAGGTTGGGACGCTGCCAGTCTGTCGCTTCACTACAGACGGAAAACGCTGTAGTTTCTTCAGCCTCAGGGGTGGACGTTGTTTGAAGCTGCGGGGCGACGGCCTCAGCCGTGTTGACAAGATGACTGCTGGATTGAATTCCACCCACAGTTACCCCAATGGCCAGGGCCAATAATCCCTGCTGACCCAGTTGCTTTAGCTTAGATGCGACCATAGCTGCTTTCCGATGCGCCCTTTTCACAATATTTCTCTGAACTGTTCTAAAAACTAACTTTGATGATCCCAAGGAGGATCACTAGGCCATGATGATCCCAGGATCATCACCACCCCATAGGCTGACCTGAGTTGGCTCGATCGATTCAGGGGATCAACTACTGGGGAGACCCATTGATGCGATAACAGAGTTCTCAGCCTTGGCAACACCGAAAAAAAGGTTGCAACTGATGTGCTCCATATGTCTCGGCTCAGCCTCGGTGACGGATCAATCCTGAATGGGATCAGCTTCAGCGATGACTCTGTGGCTGGGTTGCTGTTGTAAGTACCTAAATTTAGGTACCTTGTGAATCCACTACAGCAGCATTTACAACTACAGGAACTCAGACGTAAACCAGGCAAAAACTTACTAACAGATACTTACGTTGACACGCACGATAATCAGGTTCTGAAGCTTTTGAGGTCGGCTCAACCTGATCAACATTTAATCAATGAAAAAACATTGTTACGTCAGCCCTGTATCTTTACGTATGTCTCTTCCAAACTTATGTTCCCATTATGGTCTAGGAATTCCTTTCCATGAAGTGCTTGGGGACAGTTTTTAGAAAATGTAATGACTGGCCTATAAGCAATCTACTCATGGCTGGTTTTTGGTTCAGATATCTAGTCTATTGGGATTTTTGTGATTGCCCTGAGGAAATACTGTCACCATTGCTCCTCCGTCAGGAACGTTTAAGGTTGATTCGATTGATCCTGTTCTCGTGTGGCTTGCTGTTGGGAGCTTAGACTATTTCTCTCCCAGAAATATCCGCCTGCATATCCCTGAATGGCAGGTTGCGTGGTAGCCAAGTCCAGACGCTTTTCGGCGATGCAGGCATACTCTTCATCCATTTCAATTCCGACATAGCGGCGGTTAAGTTTTTTGGCGACTACTGATGTGGTGCCTGATCCTAAAAAGGGGTCAAATACGATGTCGCCCGGCTGGCTGCTGGCCAAAATAATTTTTGCGATGAGCTTTTCTGGTTTTTGGGTGGGGTGGTCCGTATTCTCTGGCATGGACCAAAACGGGATCGATATATCTGTCCATAGATTAGAAGGATGGGTGATGCGGAATTTTCCTTGATTGGTCGTTTGCCAGTCCTTGGGCTCGCCGTTGCGATCGCGATACGGAGCCAGCACACGGCGCTTCAATTTCACCGCATCCACATCAAACCAATAATCCTCAGATCGAGTGCCAAACCAAATATCTTCCGATGAGTTTTTCCAATTTTGTTTGGCTCCCCGGCCCTTTTCCCGCTCCCATGTAATCCGATTACGCACCGTAAAGTATTTAGTAAAGACGCTGTACACCGGCGGAGAGGATTGCCAGTCACAGCAGATATAGGCTGACGCATTGGGCTTTAGCAACCTGACCACCTGAGACATCCAACTGTCCAGCCAGGTTTCATAATCCTTGGGGGAACGATGATTAAATATTGCTTGGTTAAAAACCTTAGAGCGGTTGTAGGGGGGATCAACAATTAATAGATCGACAAAACTGTCTGGCAGATAGGGCAACGCGGCCATCACATCTTGGCAAATGGTGATGTTTTCCAGAGCTTGGCAAGAGACATCTTGCGTAAATTTAAGCAGCTTTTGGCGATATATATGGCGTTCAGCGGCACTCAAAACTAAGGTGCGATTATTCGGTGCTCGTTGTTTATCCCCGTTCATCCGTCTGCAATTTACGTTTACAGCAGCATAGCAAGTGGTTGTGGGGCCCAGACCCAATTTTTGGCAGCCACCTCAATACTTATTTTCCTGACGGATCAAAGCGATTAGTATGGATCCATACTCCGGTTATTGATTTTTCCTCCTTCCCATGTTTGAAGCCCTCTCAGAACGATTTGAGTCCGCCTGGAAAACCCTACGCGGCCAAGATAAAATCTCTGAAGCCAATATTAAAGAGGCGCTGCGGGAAGTTAGACGCGCATTATTAGAGGCCGATGTCAGCCTCAATGTCGTCAAAGACTTTGTGGCTGACGTCCAAGAAAAGGCCCAAGGGGCTGAGGTGGTTAGGGGCGTCGCCCCGGATCAACAATTTATCAAGATTGTCTACGATGAATTAGTGGCCCTGATGGGGGAGGCCAATGAGCCCTTGGCCGATGCCAATCGCCCACCCACCGTGGTGCTCATGGCCGGTTTGCAGGGTACGGGTAAGACCACTGCCTCAGCTAAATTAGCCCTACATCTGCGTAAACAAGAACGCTCGGCCATGCTAGTGGCGACCGATGTCTATCGTCCGGCAGCGGTCGATCAGCTCATTACCCTCGGCAAACAAATTAATGTGCCGGTGTTTGAGATGGGCACCGATGCTAACCCGGTTGATATCGCCAAAGCGGGTATTGCCAAAGCGAAAGCAGATGGCGTGGATACGGTGATCGTGGATACCGCTGGTCGACTGCAAATTGACCAGGACATGATGGCGGAGTTGGAGCAGATCAAAACAGCCATTAGTCCTGACGAAGTCCTCTTGGTGGTGGATGCCATGACGGGCCAAGAGGCTGCCACCCTCACCCAGACATTTCATGAGCAAATTGGGATCACCGGGGCGATCCTGACCAAAATGGATGGTGACTCCCGCGGTGGCGCGGCGCTATCGATTCGTCAAATTTCAGGCAAACCGATTAAGTTCATCGGTATTGGTGAGAAAGTCGAAGCGCTGCAACCCTTCTATCCGGATCGGATGGCCTCTCGCATCTTGGGCATGGGGGATGTCCTCACCCTGGTGGAGAAAGCTCAAGAGTCCGTGGACATCGCCGATGCAGAGCAGCTGCAGGCCAAGATTTTAGAAGCTCGGTTTGATTTCAACGACTTTCTCAAGCAAACCCGCTTGATGAAAAATATGGGTTCCCTGTCCGGCATCATGAAATTGATCCCCGGCATGTCCAACAAATTGTCAGCAGACCAGCTCCAGCAGGGAGAAACTCAGTTACGTCGCTGCGAGGCCATGATCAACTCCATGACCAAGCAGGAGCGAGAAGATCCCGATCTGCTGGCTAATTCCCCCAATCGCCGTCGCCGCATTGCCAAGGGTGCAGGGTACGCCGAACGAGATGTGAGTAAGTTGGTCAGCGATTTTCAAAAAATGCGCTCCATGATGCAGCAAATGGGTCAAGGGGGTGGCTTTCCTGGCATGGGCGGTGGTATGCCCGGTATGGGCGGCTTCCCTGGCATGGGCGGCTTTCCCGGTATGGGGGGCGGTATGCCCAATATGGGTGGGGGCATGCCAGCCCCTGGCTTTCGGGGTTATAGCGCAGGGGCAAAAAAGAACAAAAAAAAGAAGAAGAAAAAGGGCTTTGGTGCTCTTTAGGCCGATTATCTAACCCTTGCCCGCGTCAAGAATGGTGTTTTTTGGGGACAGAAAGCTAGAGATAGAAAGCTACAGGGGCGTGGTTTAGTTTGGTAACTGAGGTTTGCTCCCTGAGGTTTTTACTTTAGGTGGGTGATCGTTAGATAAAGAGTTTGGATTCCGCGCTTGTACATCCGCTGCAGATGGGAATGCTAATCAACATAAATTGAAATCATAGGTCTATGAAAAAGCATCTTGGACTGGGTTTACTCGCCTTAGGTGTGGGTTTGCCCTACTGGCTATCGGCGCATCCCAGCTATGGGTTACCAGGACATTCCGTGAATGAGGTGAAAACTTGGATGCAGGGGCATCCCACGTTGCGGGCCGATAGTCGGGAAGGACTACGGGTACACCGGGCCGATATTCCCTCCCGCCGGTTTACATTCCATGCCAGTGTTTTTCCCGTGGGTGGATTTCAAACTGCCCAAGCGGATGACGATATCTGGGCATCCCAAGGCCAGCGAGATTTTTCCACCGTGCGTCGTGAAGAATTTACGCTGGTTAATTACGATCAGCCCGTCACCTTGGCTGGCTTAGAGGAATCCCTGCGCACCCTCTATGGTCCCGATACCTATGCCGATTATCGTCGGGCTCAGCCGATCTACGGCTATGGGGCTGATGCCAGCACAGCGATTCAAGGAGAGGTCCGCCTAGGGGGACTCTATGCCTACTGGTTAGAGCTCACCCCTGATGCTAACGGTGTGGTCACTATCGGTAAACTTAATGTTCTATTACCTGAGGATGTGGATCGTCTACAGAGCTATCTTCAGCAGCAGGAAGCTTTTAGGTAGCCGATCGTTCAGCCTAATAATTATGACGCGTGCATCTACCGAGCGGACGCGCCGTTACGGGACTTCTACTGGGCGGTCGTCAGCGCCGCTCAACTTGTACTTTATCGGCAGTGATTGACCCATTTCGGTCCATCATTGGCTAGATTTTTGCAGCCGCTGTTGGATACTGCGCTGTGCCATGAAAAAAGGGCTGATCAGACTGGCCGTGTAAAGCGTGAGTTCGCAGGCCGCTACGTCGTCATAAATCACATCTTGGCGATGGCGGAGACAATGGACCAGTATTTTGCGGATGTCGTTAGCCATATATAAGAGCAACATCGGTGGTCGTCGCCATGACGCAACGCTCAACATGCGGGTACGATAGCGACTCAGCCCAATGCCCCGGCACAGGTTTTGTAGGGATTGCGGAGTTAAGCGAGTACTGGGAATTTGATGTTGTAGCCGCATGTGGGGGTTGTACCAGATCTGCCAACCTGCCCGCTGAATATGCAAAATCGATTCCGTATCTTCTCCGGTGAGCATACTTGTGCTAGTACGCCCCGTCAGGACCAGCTCAGGGGGGACGCTATCTAGCCACGCTTGCCTTTGGACCACCATCCCGGCCGATGGTGGAATGACCTTTTGACTGGGGATATACATGAGGGGCTCAGACCCCCGCTCGGTCAGGGCAAGTAAGGCGGCAATCCGTTCAAAATTTTTCGGGGGATCGGTTTCAAAGCTGCCTCGAATGCGGCTGGCAATCACACCAGCCTGGGGGTGCTTTTGGGCAAATTGATAGGCTGATGCCAGCCAGGTCATGCCAGGGAGCGTATCGTCATCTAGAAATCCAACCAGTGGACTGGCTGCCATCTGAATTGCTTTTTGCCGAGCATAGCCAGCCCCCTGTTTAGCTTCAAAGCCATATCTGAGTGGGGCTTGCAGGCTCCAGGTCCGTTGGTACTGTTGGATAACATCTGCCGTATCATCGGTGCTGTTATTGTCGACAACGATGACTTCCCATCCGAGGTCGGTGGCATTGAGCTGCCATTGTAGACAGTCTAAAACAGTCCCTAGACGCTGACCCCCGTTATAGGTGGGAATGGCAATGGAAAAATCTAAACTAATCTTGGCGGGAAATAGTCGGCTAAAAAGGTACCTTAATCCGACTAGGCGCTCGACATGTTCTAATGCGCTAACCATTGAGACAAAAAATCCTGGAGAAATGGCTCCCTGGCGGTGGTGGCTTTTTAGTCCATCCCACGCAGTTGGGGCTGTTGTCAGCATTCCCTTGGATAGATTTAGATCTGCAAATTGACCCCATACCCCCAGATTGATCCCGCAGATGGGTCCCAGGCATAAGGGCTATATTCCTTGCTATACAGCGATCCCCGTTGACAGTCTAAGGTTGGTTGGCTATATTGTTTGGCCAACACTATAGGTTGACTTGATCATGAAAGCATCTGATTGGCTAGAAAGCCTACCTGATCGATTGATTGCCGCTAGAAAACTCGTCTTTCCTAAGATGACCGATGCGGCGAATGCTTTGGGTGTCAGTAAACAAGCGCTTGAGCAACGGGAGCGTAAACGCTATAAGGGTGCCAAAATAGAAACCCTTATCACGATGCTAAAACTGCTAGAGGAACAGGCTATCGTTAATCCTCCATCCAAAGGTGGTCAGCTCTTAGGTTGATTGATGACTTTGGAAAATCAACGGACCCTACTGGATTCGAGCCAGTGGCCGACCGCTTAGAATGCGGTCAGTCTGCTTGAGAATAAGCCTTATATTTCAATGCTTTTTTAGGTCTGGATTTTTGTGTTCCCCATATGTTCCCCGATTTTGAGAGATAGAAACTATGGGATGAAAAGTTTAGGTGTCAGCTTCTTTTTTGCTTATTTAGATAGGACAGGTAGGGTAATAAACCACAGAGTGAGCGCACGACTGAGGCCCAGGCTGAGATTAAAGAAGTAAATGCGATCGCACAGCAAGCACTAGCTTTGCTCAAAAAGATTGAAGCGCTGCAGTAATTCCGGAATCAATATTAGGAGGCACTGCACAGGCTCAAGTTAATGAATCCACTGGGGGATTGGCCGATGGAAATCCAGCCCTCCATGGGCTGTTCAATGGCTAACCAATCTCGCTCTTCCTGGTTATGCACAATGGCGGGATAGGAATTTGGTGTGACGGTGCCCCCATTGGCAACTACCCCCAGCCGTTGGCTTGTTATCGTCGAGTCTTTTCGGATGATCAAGCCATTGCCCACCTCGCTATTTACCCGCAAACAATCCACCCCGCTGATGTCGCTACGGGTGGCTGTGGACCGGAAGGTATGTAGGAACCGGCCATTGTGCCAACAGCCATATTCCACCTCTCCCGTGCCAATCAAGGCGACTAGACGGCTGGGTCTAAACCAGTAATCAACAGCATTATTGTCTAAGCCTGTCGATTGCTGGCAGGCAAATTCCATCTCCATGAAGCCCCCTAGCTCTTGATTGCTGAAGCCTGCGTCAATATTGGCGGTGGCCTGTTCGGATTGGGGTCGCCATGAGCCCCACCCCGGTGTGGTCAGGTCGGCAGGGGTAGGGGATTGGGCCAACGTTGGGGGACAGCCCAGGCATCCGAGCCCCAGGGCTATCAATAGAACTATGGGAAAATTGTTGGACATGGTTGAATTTTAGCTGCTTATTACCCAACGTTTTACTTCAAAGCTCGGGATTGAGGCAACCTCATATACGCCTCGATCTCCAGCTAGGCCCTGATGGCTAGTCCATCTCGGCTAGTTGGCAATTGTGTAGGCAATTCATAACGATGTGGACGAACGTGCCCACTACCAGGTTTAGGCGGAAGGGTAGCCCTCAGATACAATGCATCGCGTTACGACGGATGGTTACTCGCGTTTTAGCAGTTTTCAGGCGTTTCTGGGCAGCTTTTAATAGGTCGTCCAAGCCATCTATGTTCCCCATATGTTCCCCAAAAAGCGGATAAAAATGGATATTCATAGACAGTATACTTCTGTCCAGTTATGGCTATAAGCCTTGGAAAATCAACGGACCCTACTGGATTCGAACCAGTGGCCGACCGCTTAGAAGGCGGTTGCTCTATCCACTGAGCTAAGGGTCCCCATATACCTAACCAATTGGCACTAAATAGGTGCTTAATAGACTGGATTTAGCCTAATTCTGATTGATCACTATTGTGATTAAGGCCTATAGTCAGATCAATTAAGTCTAGGTGATTTTAGCCGTAATTTGCGATGGCTGCCAACGGTTCGTGGCTTGAACTGTGTCACTGAAGTGCAGCTAACTGGGTACGCTGGGTGCACCAAATGGTTTTTATCAACGGTTTTCTACTATCGTATTCCTACTAATGCAATCATTTAGGTTGAGCTTACTAATAGAGGTTGGTAGTAGAGGTTGGGAAACAGATTGATAGACTAAGGGTTTACTTGCTCAGGCTAATAGCATAGGCCATGTCCTTGGTTAGCATTTATCAGCGGCACCATGTTCATCTTAAAGCGCCAGGATGTAGAAATCGGTAATTTCAAACATCCATCTAAAGAGCAAAAGATTCCAATTTTGTCTTATCAAGGGCAGACCTTTCGCCTGCTGAGTGTTTTTAATGCTGCTCAAGAAGATGATGCTCGTAGCCTTTGGCGAGATCTGACGGACAATCAAGGCAAAGCCTGTGTGCTCCTTGAGGAGCCGGAACGGTTTAGTGTCTGGGGCAAGATCCATTTAGAAAAAGCTTCAGCGGAGACGGTGGCTGTCCCGGGTGTGAGTAATGTTTTTGTGAAAGCCGCCGTGATCATCATTCAGGCGATGTATGAGGACATTGCCGATCTGATGGGTGATAAGCAAGCTAAGCGCTTTGAGGGTGATTTGGTCGCGATTGGGACTCAAATTCGATTGCCCGATATGACCTCTGGAGCTTTAGTGACTCATTTGTTAGAGGCAGATCCATTTTCGGCACCCTTGCCAGCATGGCAGACCAATCATCTCAACACCCTCTTTAAAGAACTCCACCGGATTGGTAAAAGTTATTTTGGTCATTCTAATTTTACAGAACGGGCTCTAGAAGCATTGGATGAGCTTTCCTCCACTGAGCGGGATGCTTTTTTGACCTGGCTGAAACAGTTGTCTAGTGGTCAGCTTTGGCAGTAGAAAAAAGCACTGATACCTGTATTCTGCGGCATTGCTTTTTTTTGCAAACCGTGGCCTTTTGTCTGAATTATGGGTATGCTGCGTGTGCGTAAGGCCTATGCCTATTAAAGTCTGGGGTTGCCTCAGCTAGGGGGAGTCTTGGATTCTATGGTGTGGTGGTCTACACTGAGCCCATCGTTATGGATCTATGATTCCTGACTTTTGTGGGTTACGGCTAGGCTACTGTTATGTTCTAGGTAATCCATGGGTAATGATGATTGCCCATGGATGTTGTCTTTGGTGTTATCTGATTAGGGAGTAGGGCATTGACTCAATCCTCCAAGGCCGCTAAATCCAGCCCAGGCCAGTCTACGTTGATGCTTTGCCTGGGTTGGGGCATAGGTTCTATCATTTTCTTTTTACTGTTTGGAGCGCTCGCACCCGGAGAAGATTCGCGAGCGGACTGGTTTTTAATATCGATTAATTTTTTAGAGATTTTTGCTTTTCTTTTGGCGGCCTTACTTTGTTTTCGGAATTCTGGTAGCTCGCAGATTATCAGTGGGCGCACTGTTTGGTTTGCTTTGGGCATTGGTATGGCGGCCTATGCTGCGGGCACGGTCTTCTTTTTTCTATGGGGGACGGTTTGGGGCTTAGATCCAGCCGTGTCCATGGGGGATGGATTTTATTTTATTAGTTACATTGCCATGGTGGTTGGTATGCTGCTGGCGGCTTTGCCCCGGCGGATCGATTTGAGCTTGTCCCAGTGGGGCACGATTTTGGCCATTGGTGCGGCGGGTATTATTTTGGCCTGTGGTCTGAATTTTGGTTGGCCGTCGGTGTCAGCCCAGATATGGATTCAATCCGCCATGGCTGCTGAAATCCGACTAGCGCAAGCTCCACCCGACGCGGCAGTGGTAGAAGAGGCTGCGGCACCTGTCGTAGAAGAGGCTGTGGACGCGGCCGTTGAACCTGAAGTAAGTGGAGGATTATTGCCTACTCCGGGTTGGGCCCAGGCTCTAGATGATGCCCTAGAGCAGTTTGCGGAACCGGTGGCGTTGATTTATGTGATGCTTGACTGCTTTTTGGTGGTGATTGCAGCGGCTCTGCTGGTGGCTTTCTGGGAGGGGCGTTTTTCTCAATCTTGGAAGCTGATTGCGATCGCAACCTTCTGCCTATACATTGCCGATATGGTGTTTGCCGCTGTAGGTGATAGCTACGTCGAGGGAGAGCTGTGGGAAGTCTTCTGGATATTATCAGCCCTCTTTTTTGCCGCAGGTGCTGCAATTGAATATAACGTTTCTAGACGGTCACGCCGGGGATCACGTCGTCGGGCATGACAGTATGGCCAAACCTAGGCATACTAGAGAGACATTTTTGCCCGTTTCTTTGGGGTTGTTGGTAGCATGGCACCGCGAAAACTGTCTGACGCTGATAAACGCGATGTAATTGAAATATATCGGCAACCGGGAGAAACCACCTCCACCATTGCTAATCGTTACGGCGTTAGCACCAGCACCATTAGTCGGATTCTGAAAACGCAGCTGCCCGAAGAGGAATATCGGGAGCTGATTACTCAAAAGCGTTCTGCTCCGGTGGAAAAGGAAAAGTTAGTCATCCCATCTCCGAAATCGTTGGGTGAGAAGCCTAAGCCAGGAAAACCCGTACCCCGGCCTCGCAAGCCTGCATCTCTAAATGATGATGCAGACGAAGGCATTGGTGGGCCTATCCTGACCCAGGCTGAGGATGACGGCCAGTTGACCCTATTGTCCGCAGACAATAGGGAGTCTGGCCAGAAACCAGTTATCAACCCAGCGAAGCTCCCACCGCGTCGCCGTGATGATGTGTCGGCTGTGGCGACTGAGCTTTTAACCGATCCCAAGGTTCGTCGTCAGGATGACATTGAAGATGACGACTTAGATGCTCTAGATGATGACGAGGATTTAGACGATCTCGATGATGATCTCGATAGCGATCTAGACGACGAGTTTGACGATGATGAGGATGATGACGAGTTTGATGGCGAGGCCAGACTGTTAGGGTCAGCGGTTGAAATTATGCCGATTGCGGATGCCGTTTTTCCTCGCACCTGCTATCTCGTGGTTGATCGTTTGTCAGAGTTAATTACCCATCCGCTCACGGAATTTGCTCAGTTAGGGGATATTCCAGCTGAGGAATTGTCCGCCCGCACCCTACCGATTTTTGATAATCATCGTGTAGCCCGTCGTTTTTCACGTCGTAATCAACGGGTGATCAAAGTACCCGATGGTCAGTTGATTACTAAGGCCACTGCCTATCTCCAGGCTAAGGGGATTACCCATTTGTTGATGGATGGTAATATCTATGCGCTTTTGGGCTAGGGCATGGGCTGATATCCCCTACCCCGATCTCCCCCACCCTACAGGTCAAAATTGAAGCCCGTTTTCTGGCGCTCTATATATTTGGTGTGATCAAAACGGTAGAGCTGGGCGGCCCGGTGGGGGACATTGGTTTCTTTTTCCTCTAGGGCGATCAGAATATCTTGTTTCAGCAGCTTTTTGCGAAAGTTACGTTTGTCAAATGGCCGAGCTAAAACGATTTCGTAGAGTCGTTGCAGCTGGGTGAGGGTGAACTTGGTTGGCAGTAGCTCAAACCCAATGGGTTTGTGGCGGATAGTGGTGCGGAGTTTTGCGATCGCATCCTGCACAATTGTGCCATGGTCAAAGGCCAGGGCCGGCAGCCTGTCCCAGGGCCACCACCGAGCCGCTTTCGCATCCGTAGCCGCTTTGATCTGATAATCCCAAAGATTGCCTAGGGCATAGAACGCCACCGTCACCGTGTGACCACGAGGATCTCGACCCGGCTGACCATAGGTTTGCAGCTGTTCCAAACAGAGGCCGGTGACGTCGGTTTCTTCCTGCAGCTCGCGGCGAGCGGCCTCCTCTAACCCTTCATGGGGACGGACAAATCCTCCCGGTAAGGCCCATTGCCGCACAAAAGGAGGCAGTCTCCGCTGAATTAACAACACCTGTAAACAATCGGTTTGGTCGAGGCCAAACACCACGCAGTCCACGGTGACCGCAGGCCGAGGATAGTCATAGGCATGAACCATGGCATGGCAGTTAGTTGACGTTTTAGGAGGTATTAGCTATAACCAAAATAACCTTAGTGTAAAAAATACACAATACAGATTTTCCTTTTCCCCTATCTTTCTTTCCTATGCTCGGCGCAATTGCAGGCGACATTATCGGTTCTGTCTATGAGTTTGCAAACCATAAGACCAAGGACTTTCCCTTGTTTACAGACCACAGTATTTTTACCGACGATACTATCTTGACGGTGGCTGTGGCGGATGTGCTGCTCCATGGGGGGAGCTATGGGGATGCGTTTAAGCGTTACTATCGCCGCTATCCCAATCCTTGTGGGGGATATGGGGCCAGATTTCAGGCTTGGGCGGCTGCCGCCGAAAGTCAGCCCTATAACAGCTGGGGCAATGGCGCTGCCATGCGGGTCAGCCCGGTGGCCTATGTCCATCAGGACCTGGAGGCAGTGTTACGGGCCGCAGAGCAAACGGCTGTGGTGACCCACAATCACCCAGAAGGGATTAAGGGGGCCCAGGCTACCGCTGCTGCTATTTTTTTGGCTCGTCAGGGACAGCCCAAGGACGTCATTAAGCAGTACGTGGAAACTACGTTTGGCTATAACCTTAGCCGCAGTCTGGATCAGATTCGACCGGACTATCGGTTTAATGAGTCCTGCCAAGCCACGGTGCCTGAAGCGATGATTTCTTTTCTGGAGTCCACCAGCTTTACCGATGCCATTCGGAATGCGGTTTCCCTTGGCGGAGATGCGGATACCCTGACCTGTATCACGGGCAGCATGGCGGAGGCATTCTATGGCGATATCCCTGAAGCCATTGCCGATCGGGTGTGGGGTTTACTGCCTGAGCATCTCAAAACGATTATTGTGCAGTTCAAAGCCGCCTACATGCCTTTGCTTCAAGCCCCAGTTAATTAGCAGGGGCATGGCCTCAAAGTCCTTTTCCCCCTATCAGACCTTCTCATATCCCTGGAGATACTAGTGATGTCCCATTCCCTACCGATACCTGACTTCTTTGCTTCCGATCGCGTGGGCGAAGTGTGGCGTGTGCCCTATGAGGAGCGCGCAACCCAGGCTAAAAATTGGGCTCAAATCCATGGCATTAAACCGGCGGATAGGGACAGTCCAAGGCTGTGTTTGTTGGCCATTGATGTGCAAAACACCTTTTGTATTCCTGGGTTTGAGTTGTTCGTCGGCGGGACTTCTGGCCAGGGGGCGGTGGATGATACCCGCCGTCTCTGTGAGTTTGTCTATGGCAACCTGGGCCAGATTACGGAAATTGTCCCTACGATGGATACCCATCGGGCCATGCAAATTTTTCACGCAGTGTTTTGGATCGATGGCGATGGTCAAATGCCAGCACCCATGACCATGGTGGAACTGGAGGATGTGCGCAGCGGCCGCTGGCGGGTGAATCCGGCTATAGTTCCTAGTTTAGGGGTGCCGTTAGGGCAGCTAGAAGACTTTGCCCTGCACTACGTGAAACGTCTGAGTGACGATGGTAAATATCCCCTGACGATATGGCCTTACCATTCCATGCTGGGGGGCATTGGCCACAGTTTGGTCTCAGCCTTTGAGGAGGCTTGCTTTTTCCATAATGTGGCCCGTCAGTCCCAGACCCGCTTTGAACTGAAGGGCAGTAACCCTCTGACCGAGAACTACTCGGTGCTACGGCCAGAGGTGTTAGATGATGCGGCCGGACAGCCCGTGGCGAAGAAAAATCAGGCGTTGATCCAGCATTTGATGACCTTTGATGCGGTTGCGATCGCAGGCCAAGCCAAAAGTCACTGCGTCGCTTGGACCATTGACGATCTCCTCAGCGAAATTCAACAGGTGGAGGACGCTACGCTGGCCAGCAAAATTTACTTAATCGACGATTGCAGTTCGCCGGTGGTGGTGCCAGGGGTGGTGGATTTTTCCGCCAATGCCGATGCTGCTTACCAACGATTCGCTGAGGCTGGCATGAATATCATTCAGTCCACCAGCCCGATGACAGATTGGTTGCCCGATTAGGGGCTCAGATCAGCCTGTTATTCCTAACTTTCAGCGATACCTATGGTGTGGGTTATGGGGGCACAGGTATATTTAAATGTCTGGACTTAAAAATACTTAAGTCCAGACGTTTATCATTCCTTCATAACTATTATGTCGGGCTCTTAATCAGGATGCTTGATGTTTATAGCCTCAAGAAAGTGGGTTAAAAACTATTAACTTGACGATGGTGCACCCCAACAGATCTAGAGCTATGTCGAACGTGTTTTGAACGGCTAATCTTTGTCTGCCGCAGTTGAAAATTTGCTAAAAGACCTATGTATAAAAGGATTTTTGTATATTTTTGCAAAATATACTGATAGTATGTCACTGCGATTATGGGAGGGGTTAGCCTTTTTGACCCAGGCTAATCCCTCGCTACAAAACTTAGCTATATCTCAAAATGTGGCGATTCTTTTGTTGTTTTACTTCCTTTGGAATAATTTCAATTAAACTGACGTTAGTGTGATGCCCTATATGGGTACTTTATAATCTTTGCTTGTTTGTTTTGGGTCCGTCTGTTCGCATTAGTAAAGCGTTGTTCTACTACTGTTAAAAACGTTTATCAGGTCCTGTTATGCATTGCCCCTGTTGTCAGACATCTACCTTAAAGCGTGCTCGCTTAGATGAGCATTTAGCCGTTCACGCCTGCCAAACCTGTGAGGGGCACTGGGTTTCTTCCTATGATTACTGGCATTGGCTAGAGTGGCAGCCCGACAGTGGCAAAATTAAGCCTTGTAACTCCAATGATTTAAGTGACCCGCTCAGCGTTTCTGACAATCGTCATGCATCCTTCTGTCCTGAGTGCAATCACTTGATGCGGCGAGCTAAAGTTGGCCACGGCATCAAGTTTTATCTGGATCGCTGCTCCCACTGCGGTGGCAGCTGGTTTGACAAGGGAGAATGGCAACAACTTCAGGCCCACAATATTCACGATAAGGTTCACCTTGTTTTTTCCGAGTCTTGGCAGTCTCAGATTCGTCAAGCAGAATTTCATCGGGTTTTAGAAGCAACCTATCGTAGTGCCCTAGGGGATGAAGACTATGCCCAGGCGCTCACTGTCAGAGCCTGGCTTGAACAGCATCCCCACCGGGACTATATTCTGTCCGTCCTCAATCAGGTGCCACCCTCCGAGGATGAGTCTCGCTATGTCCCTGTGCGTAAGTTTCAGTCGCGACCGGTGCAAAAGTCGCAGCCGCAAAACGATCGCCCCAAGCAAGATGTGAATCATGCTCCCGTTGCCATCGGCCACGGCGTGCACCCAAAACCCTACGACTATCCTCAACCCGCTAAGTAATCTCGCGTCAGTTTGGTCAGTGTCTAGAACTCTGACGTTCTGCCCAGCCCTGTTCAGCCCATTGAGGAGTGTCTCAAAGGTCTTTGCAGAGTGTGGCAGAATGCGGCTCTGAGGTTTTGTGCTGATAGAAGAACCTCCGGGAGCATTAGTCCTGGGTTGTCAGGGTAAGCACTTGGGGGGGAGTGGCGTCTGGAGGGTATAGAAACTGGACTTCCACTGAACGTTCTTCGTTCGGTTCGAGGGTTAAGGTGACTAACGGGGGGCCACTTTGACCCCGTCTCTGTACGAGGTGAATATAGTCGGCTCGACGTTCACCCCGATCGTTGCGGTACAAAAACAGCACCGTGCCCCGAAAGAAAATCCTAGAGTCGTGGGGATTTAAAAAGGTCAGGGCGTTTCTGATGTTTTCGTTCTGGAGTGGTGTTTGCACTGACAGGGCAACGGTTTGGGGCCGATCTGTTGGGTTATGCAAGGGCAGTGTGAGAGCATATTCGGTGCCATAGTTGCCATGGGCCCGATAGGCTGTGTCGTTATAGCGTCTCAGCATAGGAGCACTTTGAACTTGCCCCGTACCAAAGGTATTGCGATCAACCGTGCTAATGACATAGGAAATCTGTTGCCCTGGGGCAGGGATGGCCAGCTTAGAGGAACGTCGATCGGTGAGATTGGTTTGCCAGCGTGAACCACGACTGACCCCCGCCACCCGTCCATAGATGAAGGGATTTGCCGTTTGCCCCGGTCGACTGGGAGCCCGGTCTCGGGGGGTAGCGAGACGGCCGTTGGCTAAAACCTGAAGCCATTCCTCCAGGCTGGGTACCCGTTCTCCGTCGTTGGCCCGGGGGGCGAACATCGCCAAACTAGCGACATATAACGGTCCATCGCTGGATAGACGCATTAATGTGGATCTGGCGTTGCTGCGATTGCCGCCTAGGCTGCTGGGTAAAGGGGGTAATAGGCTACTGCCAGCGGGGAGGGTGCCGTCTGTTGCTACGGAAAGTCGGCGCACCGGCAGGGGGGCATTCATGAGCAGGTAGCTTTCCTGGGGGGGAATGGTAATTTCATTGGGCCAAAAAGACTGGCGGCGGTCCCTCAGGATTTCATTCATGAGACGGCTGCCTGGCCCGGAGAACTGGTTGCTGGCCAGATTAAATTCCACATCGTTGCGCCCGTGCCAAGGAGCTTCTTGGCTGAGGTAGCTGGCGGCTTCGCGAAAACTGAGTTTAACGGCCCGGCGGCTAGGGTTATGGAGCACAATGCCTAGGTAGCGGGTGCGGGTGTCATTGTCGCTTTGGGCCTGCACGACATGGTGGGCAAAGATGTCAAACCGGCCCTCAAATGCATAGTCTAGATGGGCGGACGGGTCGGCTTTGTCCCCCGATGGAAAGGTGGATAGCAAAATGCCTTCCGTGGCAATGATTTCAGGACTATTGCTATTGAAGACGGGCACATCATCCAGCTCCCCTGGCAGGGGACGTACTTCCTGAATTTGCGGAATGACTTGGCCTGGGTTTTGGGCAACGGTTCTGGTGCTGGACTCTGCAGGTGCCGTTAGCTCGATGGGGGGTAATGCTTGCTCGGGGGGCTGGTTGGTGGGGATCAGCGGGGGGAAGGTAGCAAGGGAATACAGCGCGAGGAAAAACGGCAATGGGCTCATGGGGGTAACAGATACTGAGGTCGTGCTGGGGACAACCGATGAATGACTGTGGCCTAACCTACCATTCAATTGGTAGCTAATGTTACTAGCTGTGCCTTTCAAGGGACTGGTTCCCAGGATTGCTACTGGTTATAGTCCTAGGGGGTGGAATCCTAGGGTGCGGAAATATTGAGTAGTGCTTGAATCTTTTCGGCAGTCAATTGTTCCACATGGGGGATTACTAGGGCTGCTCCAGCCTCTTTCAGGGTTTTGCTATAACGAGTTTTGTAGGCCGCATCTGTTTGGACATGGGGGGGTAAAACACCGACACCCAGCCATAGACGGTCAGGAAATTGGGCTTGAGCAGCTTTGATGGTGGCCATATCAGCCACCGTGTCTCCGGCATATAAAACGGGTAGCCCCTTGGGAACCGTCGCTTCGAGCTGGTCAATGGTCATGTAAAGCCCGGTGGGGTCGGGTTTACTGGGAGCATCGGCCATGGCAATCAAGATTGGGGCCGTTAGACCCATGCGCTGTTGCAAAATATAGTTGGCTGAGCCTCGGGTTGCTCCGCTAAAAAATGCGGATGGTACGCCACCCTGGGCGAGGTCGGCTAGATATTGAGCTCTCATGAGGACGGGTTCTTGGGTGATATACCCGGTCCACTGACTGGGGTCGTCGCCGGAGCCCCGATAGCGTTCTTGAAAATAGAGCACGATGGCATCGTAGTCACTGTTATGGGATTGTCCAGATGCCTGACTATGGCGATGGATCAGCTCTTGAGAGGCTTGCCAATCGTTGTTCCAGATGCCTTCGCTTTTGAGCTGGTCAATATCCTGGGGGGTGGGCCGATAATGCCCTTGGGTAAAATGTTCCACCGTGTCCGCAATGGCCCGACGATAGGAGCCGCTGACGTCGCGGACAACGCCATCGATGTCAAATATAGCTAGGGCAATAGGGTTAGACATTGTTTAAGTTGGAGGCTAGGGGGGAGAGACTAATTTTTGATGTGCTAAGGGGAGTCAATGCGCTAGAATTGTAGACCGTATAGTTTTGAAGCCAAGAGGCGTAGAGCGGAGGTTTGCATTGTCTCGATTTATCTTAAAGGTTCTCTGGCTCGACAAGGATGTGGCGATTGCCGTAGATCAAGTAGTGGGCAAGGGATCGAGTCCGCTGACCTCTTACTTTTTCTGGCCCCGTCATGATGCGTGGGAGCAGATGAAGGTGGAGCTTGAGTCCAAAACTTGGATTGTTGAAGAAGAGCGTATTAATCTCTTGAACCAGGCGACTGAGATTATCAACTATTGGCAGGAAGGGGGCAAGACGCTGCCTATGCAAAAGGCAGCTGAAAAATTCCCCCATGTATCGTTCACGGGTAGTTCGTGATTTGGGCTGTTTAGGATAGGCCTGTAAATGAGTTCGTTTCTGTTCTGTCGGAAGAAGCGGACTCTTTTGTTTTTTGGGTATCTTTGGCGAAATTCTGGCTCATCGCTCCCCATATTCCAGGACTCATCCATAGTAGAGCTCCCATGGTTACCTGGATTTGCATCGGGTGGACCCATGGGATTTTTTCTGGAATTTATGACAAAAGGCCGCAGGTGATTTGAACCTGCGGCCTTTTGCTATGAACTCTAAAGATTTTGAACTCCAAAGATGGTCCGGAAACTAGCCGACTAGACAGTTCCACCTGCGGCTTGTACTCGTGCCCGCGCTCTTTTGAGGGACTTCTTAGCCTGGATAGCGGCCTGTTTATCGTCGGCAGAAACGCTATCTGCTGCTGATTGGGCTGAGGTGTATTCTTTCTCGGCCTCAGATAAATCAATGCTATCGCCGCGCTCAGCACCGTTTACCAAAATGGTAACTTCGTTGTTTTCGATTTCGGCAAAACCGCCCATGAGTGCGATCGCAACCCAATCCTTATCAGCCCGTACTCGCAAAACGCCAATATCAACTGCTGTTAGTAACGGAGCGTGACCACTCAAAATACCTAATTGACCGGTAGTACTGGGTAGCACTACCTCTTCCGCTTCAGCATCCCAAACTGTTTTATCAGGAGCCAATACGCGCACTGCTAATGCCATAAGACTTTAAGAATTAAAGAGGAACAGTGAATGGTGAATAGTGAGTAGTGGTGGAGAATAAATCATGACCACCCACCACTCACCATTCATGAAGCCGTAATCTTTGAACGATGAGATCAGCTATCGCTTACGCCTTAGCCTTTCATTTTCGCTGCAGTTTCTATCACCTCGTCAATGCCGCCCTTGAGGTAGAAAGCCTGCTCAGGAACATCATCGAGTTCACCAGCGAGAATCATGTTGAAGCCCTTGATGGTGTCCGCCAGAGAAACATACTTACCAGGAGAACCGGTGAAGATCTCTGCTACAAAGAAAGGCTGAGAGAGGAACTTCTCAATCTTACGAGCGCGAGCAACTGCGAGGCGGTCATCTTCAGACAATTCATCTAGACCCAGAATGGCGATGATGTCCTGAAGCTCTTTATAGCGCTGCAGAATCGACTGCACAGCTCGGGCCGTAGCATAGTGCTCAGCCCCAACGATATCAGGCTGAAGCATGGTGGAGGTGGAATCCAGGGGATCCACGGCGGGGTAGATACCCTTAGAAGCCAGACCACGGGACAGTACAGTGGTGGCATCCAAGTGGGCAAACGTAGTTGCAGGAGCAGGGTCAGTCAGGTCGTCCGCAGGAACGTATACCGCCTGAATCGACGTAATGGAACCCTCATGAGTCGATGCAATTCGCTCCTGCAGGTCACCCATGTCAGTACCCAGGGTGGGCTGATAACCTACCGCAGAAGGCATACGTCCCAACAGGGCAGACACCTCAGAACCCGCCTGTACAAAGCGGAAGATGTTGTCAATAAACAACAGTACGTCCTGCTTGTTGATATCACGGAAATACTCCGCCATGGTCAAGGCAGACAGAGCCACCCGCATGCGAGCACCGGGGGGCTCATTCATCTGGCCATATACCAGAGCTACTTTAGACTTGCTCAGGTCGGCGGCGTTAATTACGCCAGACTCAATAAATTCGTTGTAGAGGTCGTTTCCTTCACGGGTACGCTCGCCAACACCACCAAATACGGATACACCGCCGTGCTCCTTAGCAATGTTGTTGATTAGCTCTTGAATCAAAACGGTTTTGCCTACGCCAGCACCACCAAAGAGGCCAATCTTTCCGCCCTTACGGTAGGGACCCAGAAGATCGATAACTTTAATCCCAGTTTCAAATACAGAGGGCTTTGTCTCTAATTCTGTAAGTTTGGGTGCATCACGGTGGATAGGCAATGTATTGGACATATCCACATCACCCTTTTCATCCACGGGCTCACCCAGAACGTTAAAAATACGTCCTAAAGTGGCGTTGCCAACGGGTACGGTGATCGGGGAGCCCAGGTCAGTAACCTGCATCCCTCGAACCAATCCATCGGTGGAACTCATCGATACAGCCCTGACTTGGCTATCACCTAGTAGTTGCTGTACTTCGCAAGTAACAGAAACGGTTTGCCCTGCCGGATTTGTACCTTCAACTTTGATAGCGTTATAAATGTTTGGTAGTTGGCCGGGGGAGAACTTAACGTCTAGAACAGGGCCAATAATCTGAGTGATTACGCCAATATTTGTTTTCTCTGCAGTGGTGACCATGCTTGCGCCTTATCCTAAGGGTGTTAGCTACTGCGGCGACTTTTAATTTTATTTTTACTTTCAAAGTGCCATGTAACAGATTATCACTAGATGCATCATCCATGGCGCTGGCATTTGCTATAGTTGGTGCGCTTTTGGGTCGCCATGGAGTTCTAGCGGTTGTCTAGCTCTGATTTGGGCGGGTGTGCTGCCCATGATGTTTTTTTGACCTATTCAGGAGAATTGCGATCGCTCCCATGATCGACATTCTCGGTTCAGGGATGGACTGAGGTGGGGTAGGCGCAATCACTGCGGGTGGCATCACACTAATGGGCGGCGTCACCGTTGCCCCAGGGATATTGACTACAGGGTTTGCCACAGGCCCATTTGTGACGGGTGCCTGAATAACCGGCGGCACTGTTGGCGTAGCAGGTGTGACTGGGATTGGCCGCTGGACGATCCGTGGGGCTGTGCTGACTGGTTGGGGTGCCGTGGCTGTTGGCGTGGCACTGGTTCGAAAATCAGGTCGTTGCCGGATGAAAAAGCGATCATTGGGAATGGTATCGGTGATGAAGTAGTTAAACCAAACATTTTCACCGGGGTTTACCCCAGCCCCTTCATAGAAGTTGATGAAATCCCGTACGTCGGTTACCTCATCTGCCCTAGTGTAGCGGTCCGATCTATAGGGGCGCACAGGGCTGATGCCTTGGGCAAAGGATAGTCCGTCATTTTCACCGCTGGCGTATCCTGGGGTTTCCTGTAGCTCATGGTCATAGAACCGCCAGAATGCCCCCGTGAGGTTGCGCGACACTATATTAATAGCAAAGCCTGGACGATTAAAGATGGAGTGGTGTTTGGCTGTGGTTAAACCGCTAATTGCCAGCGAAATATCTAAACCCCACACATCTTGATAGACCACAAAGGGGTCCTGAGAGGTGCCTGAACCCTTGACATCGGTGATCTTGAAGTTGCTGGATGCTTCGCTAAACAATAAACCGTTCTGACTACATCCGCTTGCTAAGCACGCAGCCTGCGCTGTGGGGCTGACAAGTGCCAGTAAGATGCCACTGACGATGGTTGCTGCACCAATTTGATGAGCAGCGTTCGTAACTATTCCCATGGATAAAGCCTCGGAGCTGAAAAAAAGCAATCTAAGACATGTATCAAAAAATACTGATGATTTAAGATGCAGCTGATGTCTTTATGAAGGTGAAAGTAGCCATAAGCCTTTTGATATAGGCTTATGGCTACTTTGTTTAGAATGACATTTTTACTTTGCTATGCCCATGAAAATACGTAGACTTTATCAAAAGTAGACATCAATATCTATTGAAATGTGGTGATAATACTTAGATTTGCTATGCCTGGATGCTTTGCTTCTGTGGCTTCTGCTCTCCATCGTTTGCAGTGATCACCCTAGGTTGTGGATTATGGGCACAAAGCCATAGTCATGGGGCCATGACTATGGGAAAGCGGGGTGTTATTACAACACCCCGCTTTCCTTTGGCTCAATGACTTAAGGCTCTGCTTGTTGAGTCCCTTTGATTGAGCTTTGATTGAGCTTTTATCGAGCTGCCGGCGGTCGAATATCGAGTACTTTGCCAGCTTCAATGGTTACAGTGCCGTCAAGTTGAGGTCTAGCACCCGTGGCTGTGGCTGTTCCATAAAACCGCACGGTGTGATTGGCCCAAATATCAATACTGCCACCCTGACTGGTTTCCGAGTTTGCTTGCAGCGTAGAGTTACGATCCACTAAGACATAGGCGGCACTAAATCCGTCTTCAACGGGCATGCCACCGATGGATAGGGTGCCAGCTTGGCTCACTCCATTGGCGAAAATGTCGCCCCCGACGAGGTTGATTTGATTCCCCAACATAGTGACTTGGCCTGGGGAGCTATTCGGGGCGGCAAGATGGTCATCGGAAACATCCACCACACCTCGGACCAAGACTGTGCCTGGGGTAGGGGCTAGGGATGGAGGACTGTTCGTGAGGGTTTGGGACCCATCCGAGTTGACTACGATTTCGGTGGCGCTCTGTTCGTTGCCACCGGTCAGTAGCTGGGCTAGCTCAGTGGTGGCTAAGGTGTCAGGCACAGCCGTCGTAGCAATTGCCGCCAGAGTATCAGCTGGAACCACATCAAAACTGAGTAGGCTACCGGGTTGGTTCAGTCGCAGTAGGGTGTCTCCTGCCGTGGCCACTAGGTT
Source organism: Leptothoe sp. PORK10 BA2 (assembly GCF_034932105.1). NCBI lineage: Bacteria > Bacillati > Cyanobacteriota > Cyanophyceae > Nodosilineales > Cymatolegaceae > Leptothoe > Leptothoe sp. PORK10 BA2. The sequence goes on from NZ_JAYGIG010000010.1 coordinate 34,698, forward strand.
GATCGTGCCACCAGGGGCCACGAGTTTGCCGTCGTTCTGGATATAGTGACCAATGAAGGTGATGGTGGCCTGGGGGGTGACCTCAAGACTACCTTGGTTTTCAATGCTGCCAGTGGGTAGCTCTGGAGAGAGCGGGTCTAATGCCACTGAGCTAGCCGGAGCTGAAAGCATTAGATACCCGATGGGGTTACCCGTCAGGTTGTTGATTGTGGGCGTAGATAGGGTTGGAGCTATGGCATTGATTGAAATCACGGACCCGCCAGCGGATGAATCGAGGTCACTGACTGAGCCATCGATCGATAAAAGATAGGTCTCATCAAACAGTAGACCTGACGCTGTGGTGGCGGTTAGGTTGGCCGGCAAGCTCAGGCTCACATTTTCACCAAAAACAATGCCAGCAGGATTGACTAGAAAAAGATTAGCGCTGGTCGCCTGACTGAGGTCATTGCTGGTGACTTTAAGTAAGCCATCGATGGAGGAAGGCTGTAAAGCATTAATCAGGCTAATGACATTGGCAACATTAGGATCCACCACAAAGTTGGCAGCATCGGCGGAGCCTAGGTCAAACTGTTGGAACTGATGAATCAGGTTAGGGGCAGTGCCACCTGATGACTGCCCGCCTAGGATATTAAACTGATTGGATTCCCGCACAACGCTTGTATCTGACGTTGCAGGCTGAATAATTGTGGGTGTTGCAGCTGCCGGTGTGATTGCAGGGGCCACCTCAATGGTTAACTGAGCTGAGGCTGTGGTGTGAAAGTTCAGCAACCACAATGGCATGGCCGCGAAGAGGAGGTATGAAAATTTGCAGTTCATGGAGTTAGCAATTGCCCGACAGCGTGTCAGCATATGCACCAGGTAAAGTTGTATCAAGAATTACAGATGACACCCGATATATAAATAATACGAGGAATTTTTCATAGAACCTGAAGCAGCTATAAAGATCCGTGTATTGAAACCATGAAGTTTTCACTTGGGTTCGCTTAGCCCCTAAGTTCGGGAACCCGTACCATTAGACCTGTTGCTATGTCAGCTCATTAAGCGATAATTTAGCACTCGGCAATAGAGAGTGCTAAACCCCGTTTGGGTTGCAGCTTCTTCCCCTGTCAAACTCCTTTTGTGGGTAAGCCACTCCACGTTTAACCCTGCTGTTTTCATTGCAGAACAACGAGGTTTGTAGACCTGGACGAGGTTTAAGGGGTACTGCCCTGGTGGACTGAATACCGCCTTGGTGCAATTGCCGAATGATTGATCTATCAAAGTTCGGAGAAAACTATGGCAGCCATTTCTTTGAGTGTTTCAAGCGTCACTCCCCTAGGCGATCGCGTTTTGATCAAAGTCAGCGCATCTGAAGAAAAAACCGCTGGTGGCATTTTGCTGCCCGATACCGCTAAAGAAAAGCCCCAGGTGGGAGAGATTACCGCCGTTGGCCCTGGGAAGCGTGGCGATGACGGTACTCGTCAGGCTCCCGATGTAGAAGTTGGCAATAACGTCCTCTACTCCAAGTATGCAGGTACTGACATCAAGCTAGGTGGCGATGATTACGTCCTGCTATCCGAGAAGGACATCCTGGCCGTTGTTGGCTAAATGTCAAGTTTCATCAATTTTCAATTGTTGGCCCATGGTCAATTTTCAATTGTTGGCCCATGGCCAATCTTGTTACCCACTCCAGACCCATCTGAAACGTTCTGAAATATAGGTTAATTCATGGCTAAGCGCATTATATATAACGAGAACGCTCGTCGTGCCCTGGAAAGAGGCATGGATATTCTGACCGAGGCCGTTGCCGTTACCCTTGGGCCCAAGGGACGTAACGTTGTTCTCGAAAAGAAATTTGGCTCTCCCCAAATCGTCAATGACGGTATCACCATTGCTAAGGAAATCGAGCTAGAGGACAACGTCGAAAATACTGGAGTGGCTCTGATTCGTCAGGCTGCTTCCAAAACAAACGATGCTGCTGGTGACGGTACTACCACCGCCACCGTATTGGCCCACGCCATTGTGAAGGAAGGCCTACGCAACGTGGCTGCTGGTTCTAATGCGATCTCCCTCAAGCGTGGGATTGAAAAAGCCACTGCTTATCTGGTAGAGCGCATTGCTGAGCATGCTCAGCCCGTTGGCGACTCCACTGCTATTGCCCAGGTGGGTACTATTTCCGCTGGTAATGATGAAGAAGTCGGCAAAATGATTGCCGAAGCCATGGAGAAAGTGGGCCGTGAAGGCGTGATTTCCTTGGAAGAAGGCAAGTCCATGACGACTGAGCTGGAAATTACTGAAGGGATGCGCTTTGATAAGGGCTATATCTCTCCTTACTTTGCGACGGATACTGAGCGCATGGAAGCTGTGCTCGATGATCCCTACATCCTACTGACTGACAAAAAGATTGCTCTGGTCCAGGACCTAGTGCCTGTGCTTGAGCAGGTTGCCCGTTCCGGCAAGCCATTGTTGATTATTGCTGAAGACATCGAGAAGGAAGCCCTAGCTACCCTAGTGGTCAACCGTCTGCGCGGTGTGCTGAATGTGGCTGCTGTCAAGGCTCCTGGCTTTGGCGATCGTCGTAAAGCCATGCTGGAGGACATTGCTGTTCTATCCGGTGGTCAGGTGATTACTGAAGACGCTGGTCTGAAGCTGGACAGTGTCACCGTTGACATGCTGGGTACTGCCCGTCGCATTACTCTGACTAAGGACACCACCACCCTGGTGGCCGAAGGTAACGAAGCTGAGGTGAAAGCCCGTTGTGAGCAGATTCGTCGTCAAATCGAAGAATCTGATTCTAGCTACGACAAGGAGAAGCTGCAGGAGCGTTTGGCTAAGCTTTCTGGTGGTGTTGCTGTGATCAAGGTTGGTGCAGCTACTGAGACCGAAATGAAGGATCGTAAGCTGCGCCTAGAAGATGCCATCAATGCCACTAAGGCGGCGGTTGAAGAAGGCATCGTTCCCGGTGGTGGGACCACATTGGCTCACCTGGCTCCTGGTCTTGAAGCGTGGTCCAACGCTAACCTGACTGACGAAGAGCTGACCGGTGCGCTGATTGTGACCCGTGCCCTGACTGCACCCCTGAAGCGGATTGCTGAGAATGCTGGTCAAAATGGTGCTGTGGTTGCTGAGCATGTGAAGGCCATGGACTTTAACATTGGCTTCAACGCCTCTACCAACGAGTATGTGGATATGCTCGCTGCCGGTATCGTTGACCCTGCGAAGGTGACCCGCTGTGCGACTCAGAATGCTGCTTCTATTGCGGCTATGGTGCTTACCACTGAGTGCATTGTGGTAGACAAGCCTGAGCCTAAGGAAGCGGCTGGCGCTGGCGCTGGCGGCGGTATGGGTGACTTCGACTATTAAGCAGTTTCGACTACTGAGTTGGCGAATGCGTTGGCTAATTGAGTAGTTGCGATCGCTAAAAATTCGCTAATGCCAAAGGCAACGGCGATTAATGGCTAAATCGGCAGACGTATTCAGCGTCTGCCGATTTTTTAATTGAAGCTAGCTACGGCACGCTGAGTCTGCTGCTGCGGCGGGACTTACAATCAACCCGCATGGAATCGTGACCCCATTGCCTAGGCCAATTTTCCGATTGCGGTGGGCCATATCTGCCGACTTCTCCACCCATCCTGGATCCGAGCTAATCCGTTGAATATTCTTTTTAGCAAAGGTTTTTATCGAAAACCATTGTAATGCTGCTAATTGCCACTACAATGGCAGCAAAATTTTTGGTTTAACTTCTAAGGATATTCCCCAACCGAGTCGACCCCTTGTTGGCGCAACGGTCAGACAAAACATGGGATTTATCTGGGATTGATCATCGTGATTCCCCTGGCTTCCTGAGGGAGCAGCTTTAGCGATTTAAGCCAAATAGGGCATTTACTAGCCTGATGACATGCGTTAAAACAAGTCGGGTGTGAGTTGTACTAACTCCACCCTGGGGATTGCTCAGGGTAATCCTGGGCTTATTATTTTGGGATACTGCCGCTAATGACAGCTACGCCTACCGATCCACAGCAATTGAGTTCATCAGCCTTGGCCGAGGCTAAGCAGCCTGCTCAGCGTGGTCCCAAAATGACTAAGCCCAAAGGCAAAGGTCGAGCCTGGTTTTGGGCCACTATCTGGCTAATGCTGTTGGCCGCATCCAGTGGCCTGGGCATCTGGGCCATTGCCTTGATTACGCGGCTTCCTCCCTTGCCCAAGTGTGATGATATATCGGTGTTTAGTGCCGATAGTGAGCGGCTGTACTGCGCCAGACAATCGGCCGTATCGGGCTCTGAACGGGATTTGGTAGCCGGGCTACAGCTAACGGGGGCTTGGGATGACAAGCATCCTCTGTATCAGGACTCCGAGGAGGTGACCAATCGCTGGGCTAAGGGCTTGTTTAAGCTGGCGCAACAGCGGATGCAAGCGGGCAACTTGGAGCGAGCGGCTCAGCTGGTGGGGTATATTCCTGCCCGCGCCGAGATCCATGCCGATGCTAAAACTGCCCTAGAACGCTGGGAGGCGGAGTGGACAGAGGGGACAGAAATTTCGACAGCGGTGACGGCAGCGGTGGTTAACCAAAACTGGAGTGGTGCCCGTAAACAGCTGCGGGACATGAAGCTCTTAAGCAGTGACTATTGGCTGAAGGAGCGTCACCCTGACCTGGGACAGTACATTCAGCGGGAAGAAGACGATCGGCGTAACTTGATCAAAGCCAAGACGCTGGCGAGTAGTGGCAATATGGATCGCCTGCTGGAGGCGCTGACCCTGGTGCGGCAGGTGAATGTGCAAAGTCAGGCTTGGCCTGAGGCTAAACCCCTATTGGCAGACTGGACGAAGACCCTGTTGAACTATGGGTTTCAAAAGTGGGAGCAGGAGGATTTAGAGGGCGCGATCGCAATTATCCAACAGCTACCTGTAAACCTGGCGACGGAGCCAGAAGCCAAGGACCTGGTGTTGTTTGCCCATGCCCAGCGACTGGCCACCTTTCAGCAGGATTGGGCCCCCACCTATGGCGAAGTTCTGAATTTGATGGATGCCATTCAGGCGTTGGAGCGCATTGGTAGCGAGAGCCTATTTTATGGCGATGCCCAGACCAAATTGGCCCTGTGGTCTAAACAGCTGGAGGACCTGCAGCAGCTTTACGGAGCCACCTTAGCGGCTAACTTCAACCAAAAGGGTTCGTTGCAGCTGGCTGTTGAGCAAGCCCAGGAAATTGGCCCTGAGCGCCCCCAGCGGCAGCAGGCTCAAACCTTGGTGGCCCACTGGTCTAAGGAAATCCAACGAATTGAGGATCGACCCTTGCTGGCTCGGGCGGCACAGCTAGCGGACAAGGGTGATAAGGCGAGCCTAGAGGCGGCTATTGCTGAAGCGCGGAAGATTGAGCAGGGGCGTGCTCTGCGTGTAGATGCTCAGACCAAAGTAGACCAGTGGACCAAGCAAATCCAGGTATTGGAGGATCAGCCCCTCTATAGCCAGGCGTTGGATTTGGCCAGTAAAGGTAAGCTACGGGATGCCATTAAGGAAGCTGGTAAGATTCAGCCGGGACGGGCCCTGTATAGTCAGGCCCAGGTGTCGATTAAAGAATGGACCACCAGTATTCAGGTGGCCGAAGATCGGCCAATTTTGAATGAGGCTGAGGCGTTGGCCTACCAGGGCAGATTGTCGGATGCGATCGCAGTGGCTGCTCGCATTTCATCGGGCCGGGCCCTATATGCTGAAGCTCGTAGTTCCATTGCCATTTGGGATGCTGAACGGGCCTATAGTCAATCACTACAGGAGGAGCCCGCTGCATCTGACTATGACGAGGAGGATAGCTCCAACGAGGATGACGGTTACGCCGAAGAGGATGACTATGAGTAAAGGTTCCGGCTCATATGCTGGATAAATGTGGCCTTGCTACCGCAAACTGAGGCTAGTAGTGGATACTAGAACAATCAGACTAAGAGATTCAGAGACTAAGAGATTGAGAGACTAAAACAGTGCGACATCAGGCAGCATGAGTGAACGTCCCTTGCAATTGATGCTGGTGGATGAAGACCCCACCTTTAGACTGGGGTTGCGGGTCTGGCTGGAACAGTTACCTGGCTTTCAAATTGCGGCGGAGGCGTCCAGTGCGGCGGAGGCTATGGCCATTTTGCGGAAATGCGATCGCACCCAAGCAGAGGCCTTTACCGATCCCACCCTGCGCACCCAGCGCTCGATCAATTTAGTCATTGTCGACTTAGGTTTGGGAGCGAGTGATACGGGCAAAGACCCCGTCAGCAGTTCCGGCCTACAGCTTTGCAAATCCATCAAGACTGAGTTTCCTAAGTTACCGGTGTTAGTCCTCAGTGCTCGGGATGAGCCTGTGCTAGAGGCGGCGGCCCGTCAGGTGGGGGCCAATGGCTATGGCACTCGAGGCATGCCCGTCCGGGAACTGGCGCAACTGATTCGCACGGTGGCCCGAGGGTCCAGCGGTCCGGGAGCCAACGATGCCATAGAGCAGCAGCGGACCCAACAGTCCTCCCAGATCCCTGGTCCGTTGACCGCCATGCGACTGAGTATGCGCCTGTCGGGGGTGGAGCAAATTGAGCAGCAGCTGGCCAAAACAGCGGCAGAGCTACGCCGTTCTCGCCTGACTTGGCTGGAGCGCCAAATTTTAGCCGGTCAACTCCGGGAGCTAAAGGCCGCCCGCTGGTGTATGCAGCGGCTATGGGCCACCCGTAACTATGCCGATACTGGTTGGATCAAAAAGCAGGTCAACTCCCGCAGTCGTTCCATGCCTGCCACGTCTGCCACAGGGGGCGCGTTGTCAGCGCGTCCCAGTTCCGTGGGGGCACCCCCCGCCGGAACCTTGAGCCGAGATGCCCCGGCCATGGCCGTATCCCAGGCCAACCCCTTGAGCCTCCGCAGCGGCGATGTGCAAAACATGGTGTTTGAGGCTGTCTTTGCCAAGCTCCAAACCGATTTGGAAAACACCACATCGGAACCGGTGGAAATTGATATTCTGCGCCTCGACAAAAAGCGAGAGCTGCTATTTATTATTCTGCGCCGCTTTGAAGACTTGTTAGACGATCTGCGGCAGTCATCTTTTCCACCGGGGCAGCTGCGGGACAAATCCCCCCAGGTGCTGCGAGATCTATGGGTGGCCACCATCGAAGAGTTCTTTGGTCGCTATTACACGGTGCCCCTCAATGGCGTAGAGCAAGAACTCGTCGCGGTACTTTATCAAGAGAAAGAAACGGTGGAGCGGGATATTCTCCAGCACATTCCCCTCGTGCCCGACCTTTTGGCCCATTGGTTGTATCAAGATGCCATGGTGGTTGATGGTAATGCCTATGTCGCCACGACCCCTGAGGCCTTAGCCCATAGTGAAAAGCTATTGGAGAACCTAATCATTCAACTGGGGAATGCGGTGATGCAGCCCCTGCTCAACCGATTAGCCGATGTGGAAGTGATCAAAAAGGGCCTGTACAGCCGTCGGATGATCTCTACCCGTGACATTGAGCGGTTTCGCAATGATCTGTCCTGGCGCTACCGTTGGGATCGCTTGGTCAACGAACCTACGGCCATTTTTGAGAGCCAGTATCGGCTCTATACCCTAGGACCGCGCGGCATTATGCTGACGCCGATCTATGCCCCCCGTCGCAGTGAGTTAGATCGACTTTCGGGATTACCCTGGGCCGTCACCCTACTGCTCGAAACCCGTGATGCCATTAGCCCCCGTTTGCGAGCCGTGATTTCCATGGTGGGTAGTACGGTGGTGTATGTGCTGACCGAGGTGGTGGGTCGGGGCATTGGTCTGGTGGGTCGGGGTGTGTTGCAAGGCATTGGCAACGCTTGGCAAGATACTCGCCGGTCTAGACAGCGGCAAGCTCCGCCTACGTTTAACGAGTGGGAATAATTGATCGCGATCCACCCCAATAAAACGCTGCCTGCCTTGGGAGTTCCACCCAAGGCAGGCAGCGTTTTATTTTGCACTTTTTAGTGGCGGGTCTTTAAATCTTGAGCCAGCCAAACCAAGATAGGATAACCGCCACAACGCCACTGGTGAGGACGACAGCACCGGCCACTGTAACCACAGCACCAATTTTGCGGATCCCTTCTGAAGGTAGACCATCGCCGAAGAGACCATCGCCAGTGGCGGAGAAGTCGTTGCCGAGGGCGGTCAATTTGGCTAGATGATCGCTACCGTAACGAGGCATGCGCTCAAAGGGCAGCTCTCCCATGGACTGCTGGGGTAGAACCCGTCGCCGTTGGTAGGGCACGGTGTCTTCACCAAAGTTGTCCAGATACTCATCACTGTTGAGCAGAGCATTCACAAATCCGGTAATGCCTTCCGTGGCCAGCACGATTGACCAAGCCAAGGTTTCGCGCTGATCATAGGCTTGACGACCGAGGACTCGCTGAAGGCACATGTCAACGAAGCGGTAGTTGTTGCTGCATTCATAGTTGAGCCGTCTGAAGGAGTCAGACATCAGCAGCCCACGAATGAAGTCCCGGACGGATAGCTGAGAGTTGCGTAGCTGGGATTCTAAATAGCGATCGCGATGGCAGGCGAGGAGTTGCTGCTCATTAAAGATGCGACGATAGGCAGCTAGAATCAGGGTTTCAATTTCCTGGGAATCTAGCAACAGCGCTGTGGAGAAAATTCGTGGCTGTTCGTCACCAAACACTTCAAAGCCATTGACACGTTGGTTTTGGCAACTGGTTGGATAGCTTAACAATGGCAGAGTCATAGGGGTGAAATCCTTTTTTTAAAACGGTGCCAGGGGGAAAAAAACTGCAGGGTAATCATCATGACTTTAGTTGGTCATGACGACTAAACCATAGCCATGACGACGACCCAAAGTGCAGTTATATGGGGAGTTCTCGTCCTCCGTTAGTTACTAATCCTAGAGATATGTGGGGATCGGCCTCGAAAATCTGTACGGAAACTCAATTAAACACAACAAAAGTAAATAGTCTTCTAATTAATCTCTGGAGGCCCCTCTATATATGAGTGCATCCTTGCTGTTTCAGGACTGGGTTGAAGTCTAATGAAATGAGTAAAAATACTCAGTTAATTCGTGGACAAAAAATATTTCTAGAATACCTAGAGTTAAGATGGTGAATCTGAGAATGCGTAATTTTCTGTTACCTTTAGCGACGACGGAGCTTGCTCATCATTTTGCGAGACCATCGTAGCTGTAGGTCTTCGCTATGGGCCCAGTCTTGGAGAATGCGAAAGAAGATTTGGCGGTCGTTGGTTTGTAACACAGCGGTTTGGTCAGCGGTTTCGATGGCGTAGGGGTAGCCGCCGCCGACGATGGTTTCGGCCCTGACCCAGTGCAGTACTTGATGGGTGATGCCAGCTTCGTGCATCCAGCGGGGCATTTCGATGCGGGCTGGGTAGCCCTGGTTGGTTTTTAGGTAGGTGAAGGTGATGCGGTCTGCTTGTTCTTTGTAGTCAGCCAGGATGCCGGTGCGATCGCACTGAAAGATCGGCGTACAATCTCCCCATGCCATAAATCGACTGAGCATCTGGGCGTCGTGTACCGCAGGCATGCCCTCTATACCCACGTAGAGTTCCAACAGCGTGGTCAAATCATGGGCATAGCTGGTGTCCACATAGCCCACTAGGGGGACTCGGTGGTGTTCGCTGGCCCTGACTAATTTCAATAGGGCTTTGACATAGGCTTTACGGGCCTCCTCTTCATAGGCATCGGCAAAGGTGGCCACTAAGGATCCGTCGAAAAATACGAGGCAATGGTCGGGATCCCTCACCTGCTCGATATAGCTCACCAGCCGTTCAGTTTCCATTTGAAAGCGGCGCAAGTTGACGATGCGCTCCGCTGGCGTGGCTGGGTCGTAGGCTTTTAAGTCGTGGGGGGTGAGGATATCTAATTCAATGTCTTTGGTGTAGTCGGCCTCTGAGGTGTGGGGATTTTCAAACCAGCCCACCTGGACTAGGGCAATGGGCAATGACAGGTCTTTACTGGAGAAAATCTGGGAACCGTCCACCGCAAATGTGGTAACGCCCTCCAGCTGTTCCTTCACCCACTGCAGGCTCTGTTCGCGGCTGCCCCACTGCAGGTTGCTGTGGTGAATGCCTGGTTGGTCCTGGGCATTGGCTGCCAAGGGGGTGGCCAAGGGACGGGCTCCCACATTTCCTGGGTGGGCGGTCAGCCAGTCCTGCAGTTCGTTGGCTGAGGCTTGGCACAGGGTTTTCCAGGCGGCTTGATAGGTATCTAACGCCGATAGGTTATTACTCTCAAACGTGCGAAAGTACTTGCGTTTGTTTTGTAAAATCGCCTGGATTTGAGAGGGTTTGATGGCCATGGGCAAAGTAGGGCATTTGTACTGCTATTGTGCCATGGGTTTGGGGTTCCGGTGGGGCATTGCAGACAATGCCTCTATCGGGATTGTCTACGGGGATTTAACGCCGTGATTGCAGTTTCCGATACACATCCTTGATGTCCACATTGTGATGGGCCAAGGCCACTAGGGTGTGATACAGCAGGTCCGCCACTTCCCCAGCAATTTCGTCCGGGTTGTCGTCCTTGCAGGCCATCACCACCTCGGCGGATTCTTCGCCGATTTTTTTGAGGATTTTATTGTCGCCCCCTGCGAACAGGCTGTTGGTGTAGGAGCCGGGTTGGGGATTGGCTTTGCGATCGCAAATCACCCCATACACCTGGGATAACGTATCGGCTCTGGGCGGGGTAATTCCCCCCTCCACCTGGTGGAAGCAGCTGCGTTCCCCCGTATGGCAAGCGATTTCCCCCACCTGCTCAATGGTGAGCAGCAGGGCATCGCTGTCGCAGTCGTAGCGAATGGCCTTCAGCTTTTGCAAGTGGCCCGATGTGGCCCCCTTGTGCCAAAGCTCCTGGCGGGAGCGGCTCCAGTACCACACATCGCCAGTGGTCAAGGTTTTTTGCAGGGCTTCCTGGTTCATCCAGGCCATCATCAGCACGGTGCCGTCTAGATAATCTTGTGCGATCGCAGGTACCAGACCCTGATCGTTGTAGCGAATTTTTTCAGTCGGAATAGCGCCGACAAAAGAAAGAGGGGTACTCATGGTCCGGGTCAGTTCAGCTCAGTGCAGCTCTATTGTCCCAGTTTGCGGGCTTTTGCTGCTTTGCTACATTCCGTAACATATCTCAAGATCTTTCAATCGATGTAAGCACAAACGCTAGGATTAAGAATACTGCAATCTTCGCTATCGCTCGTTTAATGCCATTCTGAGAGGTAAAGTGGCCTCCTGACAGAAATAATTCCATAGAATTCCATCGGATGCATGGAGCAGGCATTCAACGAGCATCCCTGTCTAAAAGCAGGCTTTGCCCAAAGGCAGCCCTTTGGCGCAGTCATTTGATCCCATAGAATAAACGACTTTGACTTATAAGGAGAGCCCGTTGGTTACCACCACATCATCTTTAGAGACCACAAAATCAGAAGAGATTTTTGCGGCTGCCCAACACTTAATGCCCGGAGGTGTTAACTCTCCCGTGCGGGCGTTTAAGTCCGTTGGTGGCCAACCCATAGTCTTTGACCACGTCAAGGGCTCCCACATTTGGGACGTTGACGGCAATGAGTACATTGACTACGTCGGCACTTGGGGACCCGCGATCTGCGGTCATGCCAATGACGAGGTCAATGCCGCCCTCACGGCAGCCCTGCAAAAGGGAACGAGCTTTGGTGCCCCCTGTTATTTAGAAAATGTCTTGGCTGAAATGGTCATCGCGGCTGTCCCCAGCATCGAGATGGTTCGCTTTGTGAATTCTGGTACCGAAGCTTGTATGGCAGTGCTCCGCCTCATGCGAGCCTTTACCGGCCGTGACAAAGTGATCAAGTTTGAGGGCTGCTACCACGGCCACGCCGATATGTTCCTGGTCAAGGCCGGGTCTGGGGTGGCCACCCTGGGTTTGCCCGACTCTCCGGGTGTTCCCAAGAGCACCACGGCCTCTACCCTAACCGCTCCCTATAACGATCTCGAAGCGGTCAAAGCCCTGTTTGCCGAGTACCCTGGCGAAATCTGTGGCGTCATTCTAGAACCCATTGTGGGTAACTCTGGGTTTATTACGCCCGATGCCGGTTTCCTTGAGGGGCTACGGGAAATTACCCAAGATAACGACGCCCTACTTGTATTTGACGAAGTTATGACCGGTTTCCGCATTGCCTATGGCGGTGTGCAGGAAAAACTAGGCGTCACCCCGGACCTCACCACCCTTGGCAAAATTATTGGTGGCGGTTTGCCCGTGGGTGCCTATGGCGGTCGCCGCGAAATTATGGAAATGGTTGCGCCCGCCGGTCCCGTATACCAGGCCGGTACCCTGTCCGGAAATCCCCTAGCCATGACCGCAGGCATCAAGACCCTGGAAATTTTGGGTCGCCCCGGTACCTATGAACAGCTAGCGGAAAAAACCAACAAGTTAATCACCGGCCTGCTGGACATTGCTCGGGAGCATGGTCATGAGGTCTGTGGCGGCAACGTCAGCGCCATGTTTGGCCTGTTCTTCACCTCAGGTCCGGTGCATAATTATGACGATGCCAAGAAGTCTGACCTGCAGAAGTTCAGCCGCTTCCATCGGGGCATGTTAGAGCAAGGCGTATACCTGGCACCATCTCAGTTCGAGGCTGGATTTACCTCCCTAGCCCACACCGATGATGACATTGCCAATACCCTAGCAGCGGCCCGTACTGTACTGGCCACCATTTAGCCCTTAGGACCTGCCTGCCGTTGGTCCAGACTATTATTTTTATCAACGCAACCTAGGGTAATGGTTCATTTGGGCCATTACCCATGTTTCATCGTCAGGTGAAATCCGTAGTTCCTCCTACGGCAAAATGACCATTCTGGACATGGACAAGGCTTAATTACCCTATTTCTCGCCATGGACGATATTGATGCCCTGAAGGTTTTAGACACCGAAATAGGTTTAGACGCCCCCCTTGATCCCTTAGATGACATTTCATTGGAGGACGATACACCCAAGTACAACTCGGATCAGATGTTGCCGCTGCTGCAATCGGACAATCTGCAGCAGCGGATGTTTGCAGCCCGTGCATTTTACAAAATTCAAGAGCCCCGAGCGATTCCTCAATTGATTCAGCTGCTGGCGGACGAAAGCCCATTGGTGCGGGTCAATGCAGCCTATGCCCTAGGGCGAAATCCGAGCGAAACAGCGGTGGATGCTTTAATTGCTCAGCTGGCGAATGATTCCCATGGCTATGTGCGTAAAGCGGTGGTGTGGGCCTTGGGCAACTGCCAGAATGAGAAAGCCGTGGCTCCGTTGGTCAACGCCATCGAAAACGATATGTCCGTGGTGCGACTGTGGGCCGCCAGTGCCCTGGGCCAAATGGGCAAAATTAGTTTCGAGGCGATTCTCCAAGCGATTCCGGCATTGGTCAAAACCATGCGCAATGACCTCATTGCCATTGTGCGTAGCAACTGTGCCTGGTCCATTGGTGAGCTGTGCAAAGATTTACCCTACAACGTGGTATACGCCACCGCCATTGACGCGTTGATTGAAACCTTTGCTGACGATGAGGATTTGGGAGTGCGGGATGATGCCCGGGCGGCCATTCTTAACCTGGGTGATCCTCGGGGCTTACAGGTGATTGAAGAAATCGAGCAAGAAGATTTTTACTAGCAGGAAAACTACGGGTTTTAACTGGGGCGTGGTGTGAAGGCTGGGATCTCCGGTTTCATACAACTTTGCGACAATTGATCACCGTGTGAGATGATTTGGGCTGTCGCTGCAGATTTACCTAAGTTTTACGCCCATGCTGCTCATTGATTGGCTGATTGTGTTGGCCTACCTCATCGTGACGATGGTGATCGGTGTGTACCTATCGAACAAGGCCTCAGGAAGTATAGAGGACTTCTTCGTATCAGGGCGCTCATTGCCCTGGTGGCTAGCTGGCACCAGCATGGCGGCCACCACCTTTTCCATTGATACACCTCTGTATGTGGCTGGCTTGGTAGGTTCCCGTGGCATTGCCGGCAATTGGGAATGGTGGAGCTTTGGCATTGCCCATGTGGTAATGATCTATATCTTTGCGAGGTTGTGGCGACGGTCCGAAGTGGTCACCGACGCCGAACTCACCGAAATTCGCTACGGCGGTAAAACGGCTGCCGTGCTGCGCGGGGTAAAAGCATTTCTCTTTGCCGTACCGATTAACTGCATCGGCATTGGCTATGCCATGCTGGCCATGGTCAAAGTAGTCGATGCCCTAGAACTTTGGCAGAGTGTGGGGGTGGAACCCAATGACAGCCTCAAGCTATGGAGCGTGATCGTCGTCAGTATTTTGGTGCTTCTCTATGCGGGGTTTTCAGGTCTTTGGGGGGTGGTGACCACGGACTTTTTCCAGTTTTTCCTAGCCCTGTTTGGAGCCATTGTGGTGGCGGTGGCCGCCGTGACCTCCATGGGGGGTATGCAAAACTTGATTGATCAGGCCCAGGCCAACAGCGAGTTCGACATTATGTCGGTGTTGCCCCTCACCTTTGATGGCGGTATTGGTTGGAGTGCGGTGGCGGGGATTCCCGCCAGTACCTTTATGGCCTATGTTTTCTTGCAGTGGTGGTCCTTTCGCCGCAGTGACGGCGGTGGCGAGTTTATCCAACGGTTGGTGGCGTCTAAAAACGAAAGCGAAGCTGAGAAAGCCGCCTGGTTTTTCAACATTTTGAACTATGTGATTCGGACCTGGCCTTGGATCATTGTGGCCCTGGCTGCGGTGGCGATTTATCCCGATTTGGCCGATCGCGAGCTGGGTTACCCCAAGCTGATGCTGGACTTTTTACCCCCTGTTTTGCTGGGGCTAGTGGTGGCGTCGCTGATTGCTGCTTTTATGAGTACGGTGTCCACCCTGATCAACTGGGGGGCTTCGTACCTGACCAATGATCTCTATGGCCGGTTTATTCGCCCAGGGGCTACCCAGGCTGAATTAGTTAGCGTTGGTCGCCTTACATCGGTGATTGTGACGTTCTTCGGTGCCGCGGCGGCCTTTGTGGCTTCTGATGTGGCCACGGTTTTCCGCTTGGTGATTGCCATTGGCACCGGGCCTGGACTCGTGCTCATATTGCGCTGGTTCTGGTGGCGGATTAATGCGGCTGCCGAGCTGAGTGCCATGGTGACAGGCTTTGTGATTGGTCTGCTCACCAGTGTCCTAGAGGTGGTGCAGATTGCTGATTTTGGGCTGCGGCTTTTGGTCACAGCGGGCATTACCACCGTAGTTTGGGTGACGGTCATGCTCTTGACGCCAGCGGAATCTGACGAAACCCTGGATAACTTTTACCGGCGTGTGCGGCCCGGTGGTCCAGGCTGGAAACACCAGCGCCAGCGCACCGGGATGAGACCATTACAAAATTTGGGTCTGGAGCTGCAACGGGTGATGGCGGCGCTGCTGCTACTGTTCGGTGCCATGTTTGCCGTGGGTGGCTTTTTGCTACTGCAATCCCTGCTGGGCTGGTGCTCGTTGATTGTTGCTGTCGGTGGTTGGTGGTGGTTACGCCAACTCAATCACCAGCCCATATCTCCCGTGCCGCGTCCTGGCCTCGATGACGATGATCTGGGGATGTAACCTAGGGACTGTTGGTTTAGCCCGCAGTCCTAAGAAAGACAGAAGAGGCGTTACGATACCTAATGGGAGTGGTCAACCCTAGGGTGCAACTCCCATCCATTCTTAATTTCAGACTTTCACCATGTCCATTATTCGCTCCTATGTAATTCCGTTTTTGATTTTGTTGACGTTTCTAGTGGCGATGCTAGCGGTGAGTGCCCGGATCTGGTTGCCCAGTGACATGCTGGCCCCAGCCCCCATTGCTGGTGATGAGCTGGCTTTGCTTTCTAAGGCATTGGTATTCCATGGATTTGGTGGCGGCTAGTTGGCCACCGGGCTATCGATTGGTGGAGGGCTCTACTGCCGATCGCTCGCGGTTAGTCACCACGATGGAACGGGCCTATGAAGAGTTAGGCGCTGCCCAGTTTAGTCATATAGCCCCAACGGTGGATCAGTATTTTGCGGGTCTATCTTTTCTGTGGTGGCTTGACAAAGATAGGGCAATAACGGGACCCCGTGTAGGTTTCACGGCTGAGCCAGCGGCTTCCCTGGGTTGCCTGTGGTTGGGTCAGTCTGTGAACCAGCTCACGGGGGTGCTGCAGGCCTATGTTTATTTGGTGTATGTCGCTCCAGAGCATCGTGGTCAAGGGTTGGGACGTGCCCTCATGACCCACGCCAGGAAATTTGCCCATGACCAGGGCTATGGCCAAATTTCCTTGCAGGTATTTACTCACAACGAGATCGCATTGAATCTGTATGCCAGCTTGGGGTATGAACCTAAGGCCACTTGGATGACGTTGGATCTATGAGTCTGGGGATCTCTGGCTCTGTCAGTGCCTGGGGCTAGAGCTAACGATAGTTTTCAAATTGCAAGGCAACTGGCCAATCTTCTTCTTTGAGCAGCTGAATGGCGCTTTGCAGATCATCTTTGGACTTAGCCGAAATGCGGACGGCATCCCCTTGAATGGAGGCCTGAACTTTTTTGAGGTTGTCGCGGATCAGCTTGGAGATTTTTTTGGCGGTCTCTGAGTCGAGGCCTTTTTTTAAGGCAATCTCTTGACGGATGCGGTTGCCGCTGGCTGCGTCAATGGCTCCATAGTCAAAGATTTTCAGGGACAAGTTACGCTTGGCCGCTTTGGTTTGGATCAGGACATGGATCGCTTCCAAGGTCATCTCGCTAGCGGTTTCAATGGAAATGCTGTCTTCACCCAGATCTAGGATGGTTTTGGTGTCTTTGAGGTCATAGCGGCTTTTGAGCTCGCGGCGGACCTGGTCAAGGGCGTTAACTAGCTCTTGACGGTCAAATTCACTGACTACATCAAAGGAATAGGAAGATGCCATGGTGGATATGGGGGTTGGGTGGTGATGAGCAGGGTCGGGCAATCGAGGGGAAGTCATCACTCCATCAAAAATGCCTGGGTTGTAATGCCTTGGTATCCCCCTAGGGGCATCAACCGTGAGCCCCTATTTAGCTGGGCTATTGTACCCAGCTACTGTAGCCAAAGGGTTTTGCAGCTCATGAAATATAGGCTGAAAATGCTGAGGCTGCCGATGCCAAACATGAGCGATCGCAACGGGGCCACATTGACAATATAAAACACCGAAAACAGCAGGCGGGCAACCAGATAAGCCAACACCGCTAGCACCATGTTAGTCCCGTCTTGCCCAGTTATATAAGCCATTACTGCCGCTGGAGCGTACAGTATGAACGACTCAAATGCGTTTTGGTGGGCCCAGTTAGCCCGCTTTGCATAGTCGGGTAGCTGATCGGCATAAAACCGAGGTCGAGAAAACACCTCCAGGGGATTGTCCATGGTCTGGGCTAGCTTAACCCGTTCTGCCGCTACCACCAAGTAGGGGACGTAAATCAGAAATGCCGCTACTGGCAAGCTATACAAAAGGCAGCTGGGAAAGGATAAAACGCTCACAAAATAAATCGTACTAAAACAACTTAATCAACGGGACAGCCCCATCAATCAATCAAAATAAAACAATGTCACTACCTTGCGCTGTTCCTCTGCATCTTTGCAGGTCTTGAGCAGCGTATGGCTGTCATGGAAGGCAAAACATATCAGCTGCTGACAGCGAGAAATAATTTCCTGGTTACAGAGGGCACTGGCCTCGGCCAGCTCCAGCCGATCATGGGCGGCATTTTCCACCAGATGCATGACTAAATCTAGCTGCTCACGGGATTCACGGGGCTGCCGAGCCAAGCTTTGGGGCAAAATGACCGTTAGTAAGTTCGGGTCTGCTTTCATCGCTCCGCGAATGGCAGCGGAGTTGGTTCCTGTGGCCCCCGATGTCAGCAAGCGATTGCCCCCCAGTACCAGTGCATAGCTCATCAGCTCAATTAGCCGCAGGTGAGTAATGGGCACATGGCGGGACCCCAAGATAGCAATTCGCTTAGAGCCTGACTGCTGAATAGTCGCCAGCTCTTGCAAAAAATCATCTACCTTAAGTGATTCGGTGGGAGTATTAAGGGACTGACTCAAGGGTTTATAGAGTTTTAGTGAAGGGACTGGCCAATTCTACCAAACCCTTGGCCCTAAGCTTGTTATCCTTGCTGCAGCTAATGTCTTTCTAGGCTGTGACCACTGCCGTTCTAAGCTTATACCTGCCTTACTAGGCTGATACTTTCTAGGCCGTGACCACTGCCGTTCTAAGCTTATACCTGCCTTACTAAACTGATACTTTTAGGCTGTGACCACTGCCGTTCTAAGCTTATACCTGCCTTACTAGGCTGATACTTTCTAGGCCGTGACCACTGCCGTTCTAAGCTTATACCCGCTTTAGTAGGCTGATTTTTTAGGCCGTGACCACGGGCGATGACAGATCTAATTCAGCCATCAGCCGTTCCACGTCAAAGTACTTTTCCATCAGCAGTTGAATGCACTGAACCTTAATCGGTTCCTGCAAACGCACCTGCTGGAAAGACTTTTCAATGATTTCAACGGTGGTGAGGGTATCTAAATCCACCGATAAAATGGGGACCTCTAAATCTTGGGCTCGGCTAATGATGTCAGGGCGCGGTGCCAGATGACCCGTCAAAATTAGGCACTGGGTAGACGTTTCTAAGGCCGCCAGCTGAATGTCAGCCCGGTCACCACCGGTAATCACCGCCATATTGTCGGCCCGTCGAAAATACTTTAGAGCTGAGTTCACATTCATCGCCCCAATGCTCAGACTTTCCACCATCAGGTCCATGCGTTCTTGGCAGCAGAGCACCTCAGCCTTCAGTTGGTGAACTAATTCACCGACACTGACGCTCCGCATCAGGGGGGTACTGGGTAAAATCCCCAAAACGGGGATATCATGGCGTTCTAAACAGGCTTTGACGTTGGTTTGGACATTCTGGAGCTGTTCCGGTGGGACATCATTAATCAAAACGCCCATGAGCCGATCGCCAAGCTTTTGTTTGGCCGCCAACAAACCATCGACAATCAGTACCGAATGAAATCTGGCCACTAACATGACTCGAGCTTCGGTAATTTTGGCCAGCTGGGGTAGGGATAGGCCAAATAATGTGCCCTCTTCAAGATTGCCCGTGCCCTCAATCAGCAATAGGTCTTCTCCCTGACTATCGAGGTAAGTGGCCATTTGCTGGAGGTCAACGGCCGAATTTTCGTCCGTTAATTGCTGCGCAATGGTTGCGGCATCTAGGGATAGCAGGGTTGGTCGTAACCGAGATTGGGGTAGCTTTAATATTTCAGCAATGAAGCTGACATCTTCATCAATATCCGATTCGTCGCTGGGACAGGTGCCGACGGGTTTGGCATAGGCTATGTCAATCCCGCGATCCCGAAGCTGTAAGGCCAGACCGGTTATGGTGGCCGATTTACCGCTGTATGGCTCTGTTGAGCCAATCAGCAGATGCTTTGATGGATTGGGCACACTATCACTCCTAACTACCAAGGGGGCTAACGCTTATTGTGCCATGGAGCGATGTGCGCCATGGGTTAAAACGTTAACTTTTGACGAAGTGTTTGATGGCTGTCTGAGGCGATGGGATGGATTGGGGATGCGCTGCTGGTGATCAGGCCGACATTGGCGCTGAATGCAGAGCTAATCATCCATTCTCAGCAGTTTACGGTAGAACGATTTGGAGAAGTCGGGGGAGCGTTTGAGACGGATGGCGGTCACCACGTCGATCAGGAAATCGACAAACTCGAAGGTAGCCATGGTGATTTCGTAGGTGAGGTCGGCATCCCCAGCAAACTGCATGCGGCATTGGGTGAGGTCGGCCGGCAGCATGGAAACATTCCATGTGGCCAAAAAGATAATGCTCTCGCCTCCTTCGATCCGGCGCTCACCTTCCAGGTTGCCGCATTTGTAAAGGCCAATGGCATAGGGTAAGGCTTTACGTTTATTGCCTTGGTAATAGGGCAGATAAACGCCGACATCTTGTTTGGGAGCTGGCTGAATGTCTATAAGCATGGCGTTAAGCAGTGGGTCTCTTCAAACAGAGTGAACTTAAATTAACAGATGCGTCAAGGTCTGACCTTCAATCACTGACTTTCAATCACTTGAGATGCTGTCAACTGTCAATGGGTTCTACCGAGCTAGTGTACCCACAGAATCTTGCGCTCTGTGCAAGATTCTGTGGCGGATGGCAGGGGACAAGGTTTATGTCTAGGGGCGATGGAATGTAACAGATTTTAATAAGATATTAATAACCTGTTACTTGATGCCCTAATTACACCGAACCTATGGCGATTGAAATGGTACCTAATGCTTCTCCAGATGATCTTTCTGAGGGACGTCGCCTAAAAGCGTTAGCGGCTTTGGTGTTGTTGTGGGGCATAACGGGGGGGCTGCACATGTCTCCTTGGGGGGCTTTAGTGGTTTGGGTGGTGACGGGGCTGGTGGCGCTTTATATGGTGCGAATTGCGATCGCAAACCCCATCTATGCCATTAGCCCCAATCAATCAAGTCTTCCCAACGCTTTGGGGATGGCTGCTTTAGACCCAACGGCCTTAAGCCCAGAGGATTGCCCCCAGGTATCCGTCCTGGTAGCTGCCAAAAATGAAGCGGCGGTGATTGCTAACCTGGTGGACTCCCTGTGCAGTTTGAATTACCCCGAAGACCGCTATGAACTTTGGGTGATCGATGACAACAGTAACGATGGCACCGGCAGCATCTTAGATCGATTGGCCCATGAGTATCCAAAGCTGAAGGTACTGCACCGAGGCCCCGAGGCAACTGGAGGTAAGTCCGGTGCCCTCAATCTGGCCTGGCCCAGGGCTACGGGGGAGCTGCTGGCGGTGTTTGATGCCGATGCCCGGGTGCCGGCGAACTTACTGCAGCATGTGGTGCCGCTGTTTGCCAATGAGCGCACCGGGGCGATTCAAGTCCGCAAGTCCATTGTGAATAGTGAGACGAATTTCTGGACCCAGGGGCAAGCGGCGGAAATGGCCTTAGATCGCTACTACCAAGAGCAGCGAGCCGCCCGCTGTGGCATCGGAGAACTGCGGGGCAATGGCCAGTTTGTGCGCCGCACCGCCATTATCCAATGTGGGGGTTGGAATGAAATGACCATTACCGATGATTTAGATCTGACGGTGCAGCTCCATCTAAATCAATGGAATATTGGCTTTTTGACCACCCCCCCTGTCGGTGAAGAAGGGGTAACCAGTGGCATCGCCCTTTGGCACCAGCGCAACCGTTGGGCTGAGGGGGGCTACCAGCGCTATTTAGACTATTGGCGGCTATTGCTGCGCAACCGGCTGGGGTGGAATAAATCCATTGATATGTTTATGTACTGGATGTTGCAATATATGTTGCCGATTGTTGCGCTGCCGGACTTAATATTTGCGATCGCCCTCCGCCAGTCTCCAGTGTTTGCCCCCTTAACCACATTTGCTGTGGGGGTGTCCTATTGGGGCATGGCCATGGGGATTCGTCGGACCCAGAACATATCCTTGCCGCTGGCCATGGTGCTGGCCGTGAAAGGCACCCTCTACATGACCCACTGGATTGTGGTGATGGCCTTTGCTACCACCCGGATGGCAGTGCGGCCCAAGCGGTTGAAATGGGTGAAAACCATCCACGATGGAGAAGCCGCTAGCGCCTAAAGACGGCGAGTTGGACACACCAAACTTAAAGCGGGACGTTTTTCCAAGGATAGAAGTCAGGAGTCAGGAGCCAGAAGCTAGGCCCCTACGGAATTCTGACTCCTGGATTCTAGATTCCTACCCAACCAGAATTTTCCGGCTTAAATGGATACCTGGCGAGTTTTAACAATTTATATCTCAATACTGGTGTTACGAGTCTATAGAAAACGTTGCAATGCAGGCATCGCAACGTTTTTTCACGTTTGTTGCCAGTTAGATCGGTTAGCGTATGAAACATATCCATCCATACCTGGTCTGATTTTATGACAAATTTCACCTTGCCGTATCCCAAGCTGTCGCCGCGCCAGTTCGCTTGGGATACCGCCGTTCTCTTTGTGGCTGTCTTTTGGCTCGGGGGCAGCTTAATTCTCGACTTAGTGGTCATGCCCATGCTTTACATGAGTGGCATGATGACAGCTCCTGGGTTTGCCAGCGCTGGTTATGGCTTATTTGAGCTATTCAACCATTTGGAAATGCTGCTGTCCGGGCTGATTTTGACCGGCGTGTTATCCATGCGCCATGCCCATGGGGAAAGAGCGGTGGAAATTAGCGGTAGTCGCAGTCGCTGGGCCTTATTTTTATCCGGTGGCCTGATTGCGATCGCGTTGACCTATACCTACGTGCTGACTCCCTACATGGGCGCTATCGGCATTGCCCTCGACATGCCTGGCATCATTCATATCGTCCCTAACGCCATGAATTGGATGCACGGGGCCTACTGGTTCCTGGAGTCCATCAAAGTGCTGGCGCTCGGGTTTTTATTAACCCTTTGCTACAGCGACATTGCCGCCCAGTTTACTGAGCACAATTAGTTTCCCTCGTCAGGCCACATTCTCGTCAGGCCACATCCCTGTCAGGCCACAATAGACGGATTGCTAACAGCGCAAATCCTATGGCAGCAATACCTTTAACCAGCTGTTCCGGTAAGATTTGCGCTGTTCCTTCCCCCAGCAGAACGCCGAGGAAGCTCGCTAGAACAAGGGCGCTGGCCGTCCCGAAAAAAACCGCTTTGGGGGATGACGAGCTGCCCCCTAATGCGATGGCAGCTAGCTGACTTTTATCCCCCAATTCCGATAGGAAGACGGTGATAAAGCTAACGCTAACGAGATTCCAATCAAATGACATAGTTCAAGCAGGTGTCGTGGTTGGGCCTACGAGCCCATGGGGCTTTAAATCAAAACATAACCAGAGGGTTGCCTAAAGTCCCACCACTTCGGCGGCTAGGCAGACGGAAATAATTAGCAGTAAGATCCCGGCTAAGGTGTCTAGGGTTTCTGGCGAGACCCGTTGCGCCAGCCATTGTCCCACCAGCACTCCGATTAGGCTAGTGGAAATTAAGGCTAGGGCCGCGCCGACAAATACCGTCAACGGTTTATGGGACTGGGCGCTGATCAACAGGGTGGCCACTTGGGTTTTATCCCCCAGTTCAGCCAGAAAAATAGTGACAAATGTTGAGAGAAAAACACCCCAGAAGGCTGCTTTGGCTTCCGTTGTCTGGGGTGTTTTTCTCTGGGATGGCTCGGTGCGCGTGGGCTGGATTGAAGATGGGGAGGGCAAGGGGGGATCTTTCATATTCCTTTCATAATTCCTTTGATTATCTGTCAGAAAGATTGTGAGGGCAAGGCTTGAGGGAGTTTTGACTGCAAACTCAGCTCTGATCCTCATGGTCTAATTCCTCTTCTAACCCCACTGCCACCATAAATCGGACCAGTTCATCACTGTTAGGGCCATAGACCCCACTAATTTGTTCTTCACAACAGTCGATGGCAAAGTCATTGAGTTCCCCTGGCTCGATGCCAAACATCTGGGCAAAGGTATCGGGTTGGACGCGGCAAAAACTGGGGCGCTGGTCGTAAATTTTGCAGAGGCGCTGTTCGGCGTCGTAGTTGATGCACCAACCGTTTGGACCGACCATGCCCAGGTAGATGTCCAGCTGCTCTGGGGTGAGATAGTTGGCTAAATCCGGGCGATCTGTCGGGGTGAGGTTACAGCAGGCACCACAGGTGTTTACACATTGCCACGTGGCCATGGTCTCGGTCCTTATGGGAGTAGGGTTTGCTCCATCAGCATAAGGGTCTGGGGTAGGGCAATGGGGCGAGTCGTCTCCATAAAAGTTTTTGGAATTTTGTAAACATTCTTAAAAGTGGTGGGATCGAACCAGGTAAAATAGCGATGCGCTTGAGTGCGCAAAGGTCACGGTTATTTGGTTAGCGGAGGTTCAATGGCTCTTCTGGGTTTCCTAGATTTTCTCAGCAATATTAATTTTCTGGTAATAGCTCAGCTCACTGTCCTAGCAATGGTGGTTATTTCCGGTCCAGTAATCGTGTTTTTGCTAGTGGCACGGGGCGGCGATCTTTAAAACCGGATGAACCCTGGTATCTGCCAGCTTCCAAGGCGTTTAGTCTTTGAGAGCTGGCAGATGCCGGGGTTTTAAGGTTAAAGCCGCTGACTGAGAATAAATTCTGCGATCGCAAGATCCACCGGAGTTGTCACCTTCAAATTGGTGTCTTCTCCTTCCACAATGTGAACAGTCAGACCACATTTTTCAAATAGAGCCGCATCGTCAGTCACCGACCAGCCTTGGGACTGACCTTTAGCGTGGGCTTCCATAAGCAAGGCCACATCAAAGCCCTGGGGCGTTTGGGCTGCCCATAGCTGGGAGCGAGCGAGGGTAGCGGTAATCATGCCAGATCCATTGACCTGTTTGATCGTGTCTTTGACCGGCACCGCCGCGATAAATCCTTGGCAATGGTCAAATGCTGCCGTACAGCGGTCAAATAGGGCGGGGGTGGCGAGGCAACGGGCTCCATCGTGGATCAGCACCTGTTGGGCATGGGCGGGTAGCGCCTGCAGGCCGTTGTAGACCGATGCCTGCCGCGTATCACCTCCCGGAATAAAGACTAATGGTTTGTCCATGCCCAGTTGGGCCACAATTTCTGTAAACGCAGGCTGATCCATGGCTTGGCAAATAATGCCGATCCATTCCACCGTGCTAGCGGCGGCCGCGGCCTTGAGGGTCCAGCCCAGGATGGACTGATGGAGTAGGGGTAAAAGTAGCTTGTTGCCATCAGCCCCCATGCGTTTGCCAACGCCCGCCGCCGGTATGAGTAGGTGCATACTGTCTCCCAAAGCTTGTCAGATGATTGATCGATCTAAATAATCCAGGCATCCAGAAAGTGTTTTCACGCTGGTTGATCCCCATCTATCCTCTCAAAAACCCTACCTAATCCCAGGATGTTTTTTGGGGTCTGAAAAGGGGGATCAACTTAAGCCGGAAAATCCTGGCTAGGTGGGGAATCAGGGGCCAGAAGCCAGTGAGGCCCTGATGCCTGACTTCTGAATACTATCCTTGGGAAAACGTCCCGCTTTGAGTTGGGACCCCTGAAAAGCTTTGGAACTCTAAAATGGTATCGTTCCTTACATTGGCAGCGGAAAATTTATCAATTTTGCCGTTTAGTCACCTTTCTACAGCGTTAGGGCTGCCAGCTTCCTCTAGAATGAGTAGCGAAGTATAATCCGAAGTCCATGCGCGTCCTGGCTTTAGTCCCTGGTGGAATCAGCGATCAGCTTCAGTTTTTTCCAACCTTAACGACCATCCAAAAAGCCTACCCCAACGCTGATATTGCGATGGTGGTAGAGCCTTCATCCAAGTCGGCTTATCGGGTATCCAAGGCTGTCAGTGAGATAATTCCCTTTGATTATCGGGGGCAAAATAGCCCGTCGGATTGGGCGAACTTGTTAGGCATTATTCGCGATCGCGAATTTGAGCTAGCCCTATGTGCCAGTGACCGTTGGGAGGAGGGCGTATTGCTCTGGCTCAGCGGTATTCCCACCCGGATTGGCTATAGCACTGCCAAAACACCGTGGCTCTACACCAATACGGTGACCGTTGATCGGCAGCAGTACCCCGCTAACCAATATCAGGCGCTACTGGAGGGATTGGCCCTCCCCTCCCCCTCTGCACCTATCGAATTAAATGTACCCGAGGGGGATATTACCTGGGCGGATGCCCAGCGCCAGTCCCTAGGGGTGGCCGACAGCGGCTATGTTCTTCTGTATCCTGGCCTGAATGGTCAAGCGGAAGGATATCCGGAGGCTGGTTGGCTCACCATTATGGATGACTTTCAGGATAAGCAGCCCCAGCTCCCCATCGTCATCCTAGAAACTGTGGATAGCGAGGATATGGTGGCCGCCCTCCGGCGTCAACGGAACTTCAAGACGTTGAGGGCGGCTAATCTGGGGCAGGTGGCGGCGATGTTGGCGGGAGCTAATTTGGCCATTAGCCCCGACAGCTATGTCAGTCAAGTGGCCATGGCCCTCCAGGTGTTTATCGTCGTGCTCCAGACTACCCTGAGTCCGGCTTTGCCCCCAGCTGATGGCGAACTGCGAGCCTTAGCGGTACGGTCTGGTACAAATAGGTTGGCCGATCTGAATCCAGGGGATGTGTTAAAGCAGGTTTGGGCTGGCTAAGTACCTTGGCCACAATCTGCTCGTTTTGGCCTAATTTTCGCCCAGAAATTAGGTCGCCTCAGCAAAAGCTTAAGACTATATACGATGTCTTGAGGCAGGCAATCTATCTTCCGGTAGGATAGCCCTGGAATAAGATATTCATTTCAATAAAATCATCATAAATCTCTAGGCGAGGTAAAACCATGGATCGCGTTAAATCTCAAGCTGCTGTGGTATCTCAGCTACTTTTTGATCCTAAAACAGCAGGTGCTTATAAAGATGTTTTGACCCTGACTGGCACAATAGTGAAAGAAGTAGCGTTGCTAGCGTGGTTGCTGATTTGTTCCATATTTGTATTTGGCGCTTGGTTTAGCGATACGGCCATTAGTTCTGGACAGAATGCTCGCAAATGGTGGCAATCCCAGCAACTGGAAGCCGCAGACGGAAATCAGGCAGCGGCCGCGACTGGCCAGGCTTTACTGGATGTGAGCAAAAATGGCGCTTATTTTTTGTTAAATAAAGCTCGTGAGCAACTGGGTTTGGATCAGCTAGAACCTCCTGCCACCCCCGATGCGACTAAAGCGGTGAAGTCCACGGCAACAAAAGTGGCCGAGGCCGCTAAAACCGCTACGACAGCTGCTGTTGATAAAGTGACGGCGGTCGCTCAAGAAGCTAAGGCTGCGATGGATAAAGCCTCTGATGCTGACGAATAAAACCGCCCTTCAAACCAATTGAGCGCTGATCAGAATTGACGGCTATGGCAATCCATAAAAAAGGCGCACTCCCAAGGAGTGCGCCTTTTTTATGGATTGCCCCTAATAGAATGGCTCTTTTTCAATTGGGGTTAAGGATTGCGGATTGGGTATTACTCTACTCCGTCTGTTTTCGGGGGGATTAACTCTAGGGTTCTGATGTCCGTTGGCAGATAGCTTAAGGATTCAGTAATTGAGATCGCTTCTTTGACCGAAATGTTGCTACAGTCTCCCTGTCCATAGTCCTGACTATTAATTAAGCCGGCCCCCACCAATCGATAAAACCCATCTTCCCCAGCTAACCAATCGGTAAAGAAATCGCTCTCCGGCAGTTCTCCTGCACCACCGTTGGGAAATTTGCCATGGTATAGGCTGTAGCCTGCCCCAAAGAGCACCGTGTCCACGGGGACTTGATTTTCTAGGGAAATATCGTCAGTGCCATTGGCGGTGTATTCAATGGCAAAACAACGATTTTTCTCGTCCCGATAGACCAGCCAATAATAGGCCCCTCCGCCGGTTTCCTCGGCAGCGGTTCCGACCCCATAGTTAGCCAGGGTCATGGTGGGGGGCAAATAGGTGGGAATGGCAATGTCAATGTTTAGGGAGACCAGCTGGTTTGTGGCTTCCGGGGGGAGTTGGGCGAGGTAGGAATTGGGTGGTGGCGGTGGCGGGGCACTGCCTAGCGGACTGCTGGGGGCACTGCTGCCCTCAGCAGGGGCGGGTATGGTTGGCTCAGCGGGTATGTCTGGGGAGGGGGCTCGGCAGCTGATCAGGGTGGTGAGCAGCAGACTACTGACTACCCAGCTTTGACGACTAATTTTGGGGCTTTGACGGTGGCTTTTGCGGTGACTGTCCCATGTGACGGGGGGGAGTCCCTGGGGGAGTGGCATGGTGGTTGAGCTTGTCTGGTGGGGGTTTGCCTGGGCCTGTGGGGGGTAAGTTTTCAATAGGGCTGACCACTACGATGGGTAAACTGATGCCCTCCTTCTGGTTTGGGCATGGCCAGCAGGTCATGATCAGGGTATTCAGCCCGGTCGCCTCGGGTGCGATCGCCAATTTCTAAGTAGGTTGAGATCGCACCCGACCGATTGATCAAATGATGACCATCGGCCACTCCAGCGGGGAATCCTGCCATCATTCCAGGTGTAAGTAAGGTTTCTCCCTCATTGGTGACCAAGACCAGTTGCCCCGAGACCACATAGATAAACTCATCCTGGTGGCTATGCCAGTGGCGCAGAGCCGATTGGGCTCCGGGAGCTAACCTGGTCAAATTGACCCCAAAGTTAGTCAGTCCGGCCACATTGCCTACCCGCTGACGCGATCGTCCAGCCACTGCCGCTCTAAAGAGCTCGGGATACCCAGTACCCTGGGTAACGGGCACCGTAGAAAGATCGATCACCATGGGGATCACACCTAAACCAAATTAAAACTAAGTTAAATATGCTACTGGCTAGTCACCCACCTCAGCCATCTCAATTACTTCGCCGTCATAGTTCTTGACTAAAAAGTTTAATGGCCGTTCGCGACGAATTTTATGGCGTACTCCGTTGGCTTGCACCTGCAGTAAGAGCAGCTCCAGGCAGTCTCGATCAAAGCAAACATGGCGTTGCCGATCCTGATGCCCCCGGCTAGCTCCGGCAATCACATGGAGCTGGGTATTTTTCTTGAGCTGATACCAGAGGCCATCCGGGCTGCCAGCGCTGGGAGTGGCCGGGCGTGACAAGGTGCCCATGCCCATCATCGGCTCCATACCCATGCCTGCCCCCATGGTTTGCTCATAGTTGTAATAGTAGTGGAGAGGAACATCGGCCGCTGATAGATCCAGCATCCCCTCATAAAACTGGCGGGCCAGCTCTAAATCTGAGACCATCACCGTGTGCACCTTGGGGGCGCTGGTCAAAAACACCCACATGGCACCCGCATAGGCCACCAGTAACATCACCATGATGCCTTGGGTGGAAACCAGGCTATCGAGGGGGAGTCCCTGCCAGATGGAAGCCAGGTGGGGTGAAGAAACGGTGGGGTAAAAAATCATGGGTGTCTTGGGGAAAACGATGCCCTTGGCCGCAGACCAGGGAGAACAGACCAGTCAGGTGGATCAGTTTGTGGGTTTACAATTTGTGGGTTTATCTGATGGACCCATTAGTTTGGCTTGACCCATCAGATAGGTCCAGTCATAAATCCACTCAGATAGACCCATCAGATTATATTTGGAACCAGGGTGGAGGCCCAGGGAGTCCCAGGGGGCTAGTTACAACTGGTTACATAAAAACAGGGTGGCTAGCAGTCTGGCTGCCCCTAGTGTATCAAGGGGAAAACCACCTGGCAGGTAGGGCCTTGCCGGGTTAACCGATCCATTCCCGTGGGGTTGCCATGGCTATTTCACCCTCCCGGGTAGCCGTAATGGACCAATTCCCAGCTTGAATTTCCCCCTAATCTTTAAGATTCGATGGATCCTGGGTATAGTAGTGGCTATTTATACGGTAGTCTCAATCTGGTGCATACCGGTCTGTCCAGACTGCCGGTCATTAGCGAAGTTCCGTTCGCAGTATTGTGGATATTCCTAACTTTCCTGAATGTGATCATGCCATTGTAAAGTCGCTCTTTGAATACAGCGACTACGAGCTTGTGCAGCTGTTAAAGCAGCATCCCGATGAAGGCAAGTATTTTACGGCGATGTTTTGCCGTTATAGCCCGGTGGTCTATACGCTGATTCGTCATTCGGCTCGGTCTACGGTGCAGTCCGAGTACCTGTTTGCCCTGACCTGGCGACACATCTTATATGAGCTTAGTGGTCTGGACCTGCCAATTGATCCCCCGGCCAACTTTTCGTTGCAGGCTTGGTTGGTGAATTTGACCGCCGCCTGTATTAACCAGGCGTCCCTGCCAGATGTGGAAGAGATTCACTACAACCTCCAGGAGGCCTCACCCCCCCTGTGGTGCTATGTCACCCGATCCCTCGAACGGCTTCAACCCCTCCATCGTCTAGTCATTGTGATGGCTCAAACGTTTCGGTGGAGTAACACCCGGATTGCGGCCTATTTGCAGGCGGAGGGGCAGCGCATTTCGCCTAAGTCGGTAGCGGTGTTACTGACCGATGCCCAGAATTCTTTGAATGCTGCTTTACCCAGTGATATTCAAGCAATTTACTTTGGGGATACTGATGCTACTGCTGAGGACGATTTAGGCGGGGAGCTGACCGATCTATTGGATTTGTCTGATTTGAATTTGTCTGATCTTGAGCTGGACCAGCCCAATCTAGCTTCAGAAGCTTAATAGTTTCCAGCGGCTTAAGGGTCCCAGGGTATGTTTGAGTTTTTGTCTGAGTTTTTGCAATAGGGAGAGACCTGGTTGTGCACCGCACAGTTCGCTTTGGTTACGGGTTAATAGTGCTGATGGCGTTGGTGGGCATGCCCCCAGCCTATGGTCAGGATAGTCTGGATGACCAGCTGCGGCAGCCGGTCAATCGTGAGGCTGTGAACCAAAAGCGCGATGTGGCTGACCAGCTGTTGCGGTTGGGGGAGCGTCAGGCTGACCAGGGAGACTATCAGTCCGCGTTGCAGGCTTGGGGGCAAGCGGTGGAGCTCTATTATGACATTGGGGACACGGCCGCCATGGAGCGGGGCTATGGCAACATTGGCAGCGCCTATGCCCAGCTGGGGGACTATGGCCAAGCGGAAACAGCGGTGCGGCGTCAACTTGCGATCGCTCGGGACAACCAAAGCTTCAGCACCCAAATATTTGCCTGGAACACCCTGGGCACCCTCAGGCTGCAGCGCGGGGCCATAGAGTCAGCTGCTACCGCCTATGAAGAAGCCCTGAACATTGCCTATAGTGTTTCAAATTTTGATGGCATTGGCCTCTCCCTCAGCAATCTGGGTCTTTTGGCGGCGGGCCAAGGGGATTATGCTACCGCCATTGACTATTACGAAGTGGCAGGGAGCTATCGTGTCCGAGCCGGTAATATTGTGGGTCGGGCCAACACCAGCAATAACCTGGGGGATGCCTATTTCGCCCAGGGCGAACAGGTAAAAGCAATTGGCGCCTATCGCCTAGGCTTGGCCTATGGCCGAGATAGCAACGATGTGGCGTCCCAGCTCCAGGCCATTGATGGTTTGATCGATGTCTATAGCGAGGATGGTGACTGGACCCAGGTCCGTTCCTATCTCGATGAACGCATTGCCCTCACCCTCAACAGTGGCAACGACTGGGACCGTTTGATTACCTTGAAGCGTTTGGGCGAGTTTTATGAAGCGACGGGGGACTTGGACTCAGCCTACCAGCAGTATCAGCAGGCCTATGCCCTAGCGCGTGCCCTGGAACAAACCAGCCTGGAAGTGGAACTGTTTAATCGGTTGTTGAGTTTTCAGGACCGCCAAGGCAGTAGCAATTAATGCGGTTTGACCTGATCAGTTTATTTCCTGACTTTTTTATATCGCCGCTCCAGTCGGGGCTAATTGGTAAAGCCCTGGAGCGAGATATTGCCCAGGTGCACATCACTAACCCTCGGGATTTCACCACCGATAAACACCATAAGGTTGACGATGAACCCTATGGGGGGGGCGTCGGCATGGTGATGAAAATCGACCCGATTATAGCGGCCCTGGAAAGCCTGCCCCAGCAACCTCGCCGGGAAGTGGTCTTAATGACCCCCCAGGGGGAGCCCATGGCCCAATCCATGTTTTGGCAATGGGCCACCAACCTCGATCAGCTGATCGTCATTTGTGGCCATTACGAAGGCATTGATGAACGTATTCTCAATGTGGTGACGCGGGAAGTCTCCCTGGGTGATTTTGTCCTCACCTGTGGTGAGATCCCAGCCCTGGCGTTACTCAATGGTGTGATGCGTCTGCTACCAGGCACTGTGGCAAAGCGAGATTCGTTGCACTACGACAGTTTCGAGGCCGGGCTATTGGACTATCCCCACTACACCCGCCCAGCTGAATTTCGCGGCTGGGCCGTGCCAGACGTGCTGCGTTCAGGCAACCATGCCGCCATTGACCAATGGCGACGGCAGCAGCAGATTGAGCGTACCCGCGAGCGTCGCCCGGATCTTTATGAGCGCTGGCAGCAGCAGGAATGGGAAAATAAGCCTGAGTAAGCACAAAAGACTCTTTGTTTAAGCTTTTTACCCCCCTGAGGATTACCCCATGAGTATTCGCATTGGTAATGGCTACGATATTCATCGTCTGGGGCCTGGGCGGCCTTTGATTTTAGGCGGAGTTACCATTCCCCATACCCTGGGTCTGGTGGGCCATAGCGATGCCGATGTGCTCACCCATGCCATTATGGATGCCCTATTGGGGGCCTTGAGCCTAGGGGATATTGGGCTTTACTTTCCCCCCACCGATGACCAGTGGAAGGGGGCCGATAGCCTGGAACTGTTAGACCAAGTGCATCAAATGGTGCAGGCAAAGGGCTGGTCCATTGGCAATTTGGATACGGTGGTGGTGGCCGAACAACCCAAGCTCAAACCCCACATTGCCAAGATGCAGACCCGGCTGGCGGAGCGACTCGCCATCGCCCCTGATCAAGTGGGTATCAAAGCGACCACCAATGAAAAATTAGGGCCAACCGGTCGTGAGGAAGGTATTGCAGCCTATGCTGTTGTGCTGCTTATGCAACTGAAAAATTAGGGCCAACTGCTTGTGGGGGGAGGATTATAGCCTACACCGTTGGGCTGCCCATGCAAGCATACGCATTTAATGACTATTAATTGTGTTAAAAAGTTTTTAAGAGCACATAAATGTTATTTCGTTTTTCTTAAAATCTGTGAATGTTTTAAGATGGCTTGTGCAGATATTGCCAACGTATGAGGTATTGGCGCACTTTCCTATTTTCTGAAGCAACGCTGTGTTGGTTTGGATGGTATGGGAAGAGTTCTAAGCAATATCCGATCGTACAGACATAGGGTGTCGAGGTGTTTTATGGATGGTTCAACTACTGCAACTGCTTTGAAGAGGGCCTATGCGCCCTGTCAGTTGGATGGTAATCAACTCTTTCGGAGTCAGTTATTTGCCACGATTCCTCCAGAGCGGATTGGACTGAAGGGGGAATTCGACTACTACGGGTTGTCTAAGCGGGTGTCCCATTACCTGAGGGCTAATGTGGACGATGCTAGGTATTTGAAAGTGCGACAGCGTGGACGGGTTGTGGTGTTGAGTGGTCACCTGGGGTCCCCCTACCAACTACGTCAGATCATTGATCTGGCTCGATCAGTCCATGGGGTGGATGAGGTAGAAACCTCAGGCATTGCCGTGGCTGAGGCTTGTTAAGCAGCATTCAAGCTTGTTCCGCCGAGTTTCTCCCAGCAGGCTTTGCAATCACCTATGGCCTTGGCTGGTTTTTTAGATTTAGTCTTTAGGAAATTGTGTCGGTGACCTGGTCAGGGGCGATGCTCAGCCTAACCAGGGATAGGGCTAAGATGATGATGAATAGCACCAGTCCTATGGTGCAGGCGTAGCTCATTTCTAGATCCACAAAGGCCTGTTCGTAAACGTAGTAGACCACGGTTTTGGAGCTACTGCGGGGGCCCCCTTGGGTCATGATGTAGATTTCTTCAAAAACTTTGGTGGCCGATATGGCAGAAATGACGGCCACAAGAAATATGTAAGGACGCATCAGCGGCAGGGTAATGTCCCAATGTTTGCGCCACTGGTCGGAACCATCGATGGCGGCAGCCTCGTACAGGTCTGCGGGGATGCCCTGCAATCCGGCTAAGTAGATCACCATGTAGTATCCCAGCCCCTTCCAGATGGTGACGGCCATTACACTAAACAGGGCCAGGTTTGGACTGGTGAGCCAGGGGATCCGAATGGTCTGGCCCGTGATGCTGCTGAAGAGCTGATTCAGCAGGCCGGTTTCGGCATATAGCCACCGCCAGGCAATGCCAGCTACCACCATGGAGATGACGACGGGGGTGTAGTAGGCGACGCGAAACCAGGAGATGCCCTTGAGTTTTTGGTTGACTAGGATGGCCAGGAGGAGGGGTGCGATCGCAAGTATCGGCACCACCCCCATGAGATACACCAACGTGTTACCCAAGGTTTGCCAAAATGTCTTGTCCCGCCATAGGCGCACAAAGTTGTCCCCCCCTACCCATAGGGGCGGCTGGGTAATGTCATAGCCATATTCAGTAAAGCTCAAGTAAAAGGCCTGCAGCGCTGGCCAAAATACTGTGAAACTCAGCACCAGCAACGCTGGGGCCAAAAACGCATAGGGAATTCCCCAGCGGGGAAACGGCGGCAGTGACTGCGGCAATAGCCAAGGGATAAACGAACGCTTCATCTAAATAGGGAGGACCTAAGAATAGGGAAGGCCTAAGATTAACTCCTCCCAGCATAAGGGATGAAATACCTGTAATTGTGTTCGTTTATGGGCCGGATGGTGGGCTGTGCCCACCCTACATATTGTCCGAATGGTCGGCCGCCTACCCTACAGAAATTGTCGATAATCCTGACCCAAAAATAAGGCCCTCTCAGCATTGCGCCGTCGAGTCAGACCCGCCAATACCCGTCCGCCCGCTCGGTTCCAGCGGGGAAATTCGTCAGCTGCCCCGGTGATATCGCGGTTATTGAGCTTCCTGAGTAAGGTGGAGCTACGCATCGCTCCGGAGCCCACGTTATAGGTAAATGACACCAGGGCTGCAAACTGATTGTCATTAATCGGCACCCGCACCGCTTGATTAACATCCTGTTCAAATCGAGCCAGATCGTTTTTTATCAGCGCTTCCGCCTGGGCTTCAGTAATTTCCTGGCCCGGTTTTACCCCTCGGGTTGTGCCATAGCCAATCGTCCACACCCCCACCGCATCCTGATAAGCCTTTAACCGCAGCCCTTCAAATGACTTAATCAAACCGATGCCGCTGGCATTCGTCTGTCTTGATGAACTACTGGGGGGACTCTGGATTGGGCTAGGGGGGCTGGCGGGTTCTTGAGGGAGCGGTTTGGGCTCAGGGCCGGTTTGGGAAACGGTCATGCCACGGGGAGAGTCGCCCCGACTAAACCACAATTTCATGCCACTGACATTAAGTACTCTCTCATTGGGGTTCGATTTAGAGGGATACTTAGAAATTTTGGAGATATAGTGTCCTCCCTGCATCAGATAGATCGCCGTATCCGTTTCTTTGATCCAAGTGCCCATAAATAACTCTCTTCTGCTCTATTGGTTGTTTTTACCCAAACTTTACTGTATCTAGATGGCTAGAATAAGAAGGAGAATGATCACGAAATTTTAGTTTGCCCATGGTTGTGACATCAGTACCCCCCGAAATCACTAACCAACCCGTTGTAAAACGGCTGGCTAATGGTCTAACGATCATCGCTGAACAAATGCCGACAGCCGCTGTTAATCTCAACATCTGGCTCCGGGTAGGCTCTCGGGTAGAGTCCGACGCCATTAACGGCATGGCCCATTTTCTCGAGCACATGATCTTTAAGGGCACGCCCCAACTCCAATGTGGTGAGTTTGAGCGCCTCATCGAAGAACGGGGTGCAATCACTAACGCCGCCACTAGCCAAGACTATACCCACTACTACATCACCACTGCTCCCCAAGATTTTGCCAAGTTAGCTCCGCTACAAGTGGAGCTTTTGCTTAATGCCAATTTACATGATGGTGACTTTGAACGAGAACGGCCAGTTATTTTAGAAGAAATCCGTCGCTCAGAAGACAATCCACGGCGGCGGGTATTTCAGCATTCGATGACTTTAAACTTTGATCAGCTGCCCTATCGACGCACAGTGCTAGGCCCCACATCGGTGATTGAACAGCTGTCCGCCAAGCAAATGCGCGATTTTCATCGGCGCTGGTATCAACCCCAAAATATGACCGCTGTGGTGGTGGGTGATTTACCCGTTGATCAGTTGATTGCCACCGTCGAACAAAGTTTTGAACAGGCCCTTGCCCATCGCCATCAGGAAAGTATTACGGAGCCTTTAGAAGGGATGCCGGTGAGCACCCCCGAAG
This sequence comes from Leptothoe sp. PORK10 BA2, assembly GCF_034932105.1. Lineage (NCBI taxonomy): Bacteria > Bacillati > Cyanobacteriota > Cyanophyceae > Nodosilineales > Cymatolegaceae > Leptothoe > Leptothoe sp. PORK10 BA2. The sequence continues at coordinate 70,468 of NZ_JAYGIG010000010.1, forward strand.
AACCGTTTGAGTCTATTTCCCGAGTTGACTACACCGATGCTACATTGCAGCAGGCGCGGCTGGTGATCAGCTGGCGCGTGCCGGGCCTGAGGCAGCTATCGGAAACCTATGCCTTGGACGTGGTGGCCTCGATCTTAGGCCAGGGACGCACAGCTCGCCTGGTGCAGGATCTACGGGAAACCCGTGCCCTCGTGAACAGTATTTCCGCCAGTAACATCACCTACGGGGAGCAGGGGGTATTTTATCTCTCTGCGAATCTGGCTACGGAACAGCTAGAAGCGGTTGAACTGTTGGTTTTAGAGCATATCCAGCGCCTTCACGATGAGCCCGTCAGTGAGGCTGAACTCAAGCGGGTGCGCACCCAGGTCGCCAATCGCTATGTCTTCGGGAATGAAACTTCCAGTGACCGTGCCAGTATGTATGGCTACTACCATGCGCTGACCGGCGATATTGAGAACGCCCTCAATTATCCAGCGGAGATTAAATCGGTTGATGCGGAGATGATTCAGGCCGCAGTGCGGCAGTACTTGCCGGTGACGGCCTACGGAGCGCTCAGACTGCAGCCTGAAGCTAACTAAGATACGGTCTCCATAACTATGTCTCGATCTGGAAAATTCGACTGGGCTGATATTTCTGCCCACATCAGTCGAGTGACTGGGCAACCCTTTCACGGCCAATCGTCGCGCTCCGTAGGCGGTGGCTGTATCAACCAAGCCTATGGCCTGGGCGATGGTCAGATGACATTCTTTATTAAGCTCAATCAGGCTAGCAAGCTGGCGATGTTTGAGGCTGAGCTGGCGGGTCTCAAAGAAATGCATCAGAGTCAAACCATTCGGGTGCCACAGCCACTGTGCTGTGGTTTATCGGGGGGGAGCGCCTACATTGTGATGGAGTGGTTGGACCTGGGAGGTGGTGAGGGTGCCTGGGCTACCATGGGACGCAATTTGGCAGCCATGCATCGGATCTCCAGTGATCTGGGCTTTGGTTGGCAGCGGTCTAACACCATTGGCGAGACTCACCAGCCCAATGACTGGCAGGAGAGTTGGTTGACCTTCTGGCGGGATCAGCGCTTAGGATATCAGTTTAGTTTGGCCAAACGACGGGGTGGTTCGTTTCCTCAGCAGCAGGCACTGTTAGAGGCGTTGCCTGAGCTGTTGGCTGGCCATGATCCTGTGCCGTCTTTAGTACATGGCGATCTGTGGTCTGGGAATGCGGCCGTTACTACGGCAGGGGAGCCTGTGATTTTTGATCCAGCTACCTACTATGGCGATCGCGAAGTGGATATTGCTATGACAGAGCTGTTTGGCCGGTTTCCCACGGCCTTTTATAACGGCTATGATGCGGTTTATCCGTTGTCAGAGGGCTATGGCACCCGTAAGGTGCTTTACAACCTCTATCACATCCTCAATCACTTCAATTTATTTGGCGGTGGTTATGCAGCTCAAGCCAATCGGATGATTCAGCAGCTATTGGCCAACGTGAATTAATTCTTGCTTAGGTCGCTCCATTTTGCGATTTTTCTACCCCAAACAGGAAAATGGTCATAACTCAGGAATCTGAGTTGGAACACGCCGAGAATTTGATATATTGAAACTCTGCAATTCGGCGGCATGGCCAAGTGGTAAGGCAGAGGATTGCAAATCCTTTACCCCCAGTTCGAATCTGGGTGCCGCCTTTTGTGAGCGGGCACGACCTCCATCGGGTTGTGCTCTGCTCACTGGCGAATTTATGGGGCGATCAAGCATTCTTTTTGATCAATGCTTTGATCGTATTGGGTGCTGGATCCGTAGACCGTACTTGAATCTTAATGAGCATCTTTGTGCGACCCACAATGGGACGCTACCCGGTGACCTAGGCCCAGTTACGAGCGGTGGCAGCCATGCCCCAGTTAGAGCGGGAGCTAATGCTGTGGCGACCTACTAGTCCACGTCGTAATAGGCCACATTTGCCCGCTTCTGCCGCACCGGGGGCGGTGGCAAAAACTCCTGTTCGTAATATCTATAGCTACTGGGGGGAACGGGCATCTGGAAGGGATAGACCACCGGTACGGAGCGCTCCTCTCGTCGCCGACCCGACGACATCAAAACGACGCAGAGGATCAACACACCGCCGCCAAAGATCATTACCACCAATAGGCCACCCCCAATCCACAGCAGGGTGGTTTGCATAGAAGAAGTGTCCTGCTCAGACTGGGCCGCCGCCAGCTGTCCATTTTGCATGGAAAGGGTATCTACCGAATGCTGATATTCCCTTAGCTGGGAGAGGACGGCCCTGGTTTCTTCCTGCTGCTGCTTGAGCTGATTTTCTAAATTACGGGCGAGCATTTCCTGCTGAACCAGCTGATTCTCAAGCTTTGTCGTTAGCTCACGCTGTTTATCCAGGTCCTGCTTAATGTCATTGCTGATGTCGTTGTCAATGGTTTGTACCGGGGATTGGGGTACAGGGACGACAGCTTCTAGGGCGGCGGCACTCGACTCAGTATCGGGGGATGAAGTGTTGTGAAACCCAACTCGCGCTAATAGCAATACCAAAACGGCTACACCAGTCGTGGCACATCCAGCCACGAAAGCAGTCGTATCGGTCATTGACGATTTGGGTGACATTAATTAATTAACTGCCCCTAACAGTTCACTACTGGACTACGGCCAAGTTGAAGCCCATCGCTTGCTTTAGGTCTAAACGACCGTTCTGGAAGTGAACAAGATTTGATATGGATGTCTGTCACAACCGGTGGCATTTGCTCAAGATGATTAACGTGGGCTGACTGCTTCCTGACCTAATTGCTGATTCCACTGTTCCCAGGGATGACCTTATCTCGATAAGAGTATGGCGGCTCTGGTGTCAAGGCTTATTTATATTACCGTAGGTAATGAGAGAAACCTTGGATTAGAAATAGATTTCTCAGATTTTTCAGATCTGGTTGGCTATTGTTTGTTTAGGCATTTGCAGGCTCCCTGAAAATATATCCTGAAAACGTACGTTTTAGTGTACACGATGGCATTGCATATTATACCTTGAGTTCCAGGATAGTAACGTTGCTAGACAATGTTATGGATGCTTGATCATCCTGGTCTAAACATGGCGCTGACACGAACCTAGGGTGTGAAAGCCTGAAAATTTGTAAACAATAGACCGGGATATGGCTATTGCCGCTACAGTATGCCACGATTTTACAAAAATCCTCGGTTTTTTGTCTGTATAGCCTGACATTGAGGGGTTGCTGTCAAGCTAATAGATTTCAATCTACTTTATTTATAGTATTTCTTTATGATTTCAATCTTGACAATAAAAGGTTAAATCAATAAGTAATAAGACCTCTACCTTGGTTGGACCTTCTTAGGATGTAGAGGTTATTTAAGGATATGCTAGCCCATGGATATTGCTCCAGAAAAGGTAGCGCACTTGTCAACTCGGGTAGATACCCTGCATCAGCTCCTAGAGCAAATTGATGGCAAGGTGTCTGATCTATTAGTGCGTCAAGATATGAATAGTGATGGTGGTCGGCCTAAGTTTGGGGTCAGTCCTCCTGAAAGGATGGTGGCTAATGGCTTGAAAGAGGCTTTTGACCATAAGGATATATTGAATGATGAGCCTCATTTTGGTTTGGATCTGCTGACGGGTAATCAGGTGCTGTCCCCTGAGATTCAGGTCCAACGGTTGACGGCTCAGTTGACGGCTGCCTACAACCGGATCGCCGCATTGGAGGAGCAGCTGCTAGCTTATCGCCACTAGGGAGTGGCAATGCTGTGGGGGCTTGACTATTGCTAGATGAAACGCGCAGTGCGCCATCATGATTTTTCAGATGGTTCTGGTGAATTTGGGCAACTTTCTAGTATCGCTTCCATGGCTTGTAGGGTTTTTTCTTGTTGCCAATTTTGGTAGAGGTGCCCTGCTATTAAACAGCCGCCTGCCCCAACGCCTTCTTTGACATATCCTTGTTCAAAAATAGTGAACTGTGGATAATGGGACGCTTTGAATGAAAAACGGCTGCTCATGATGGGAGGTGTGGGGATGGTGTGGGCTAGTTTTAGAAATTGACTGGTTTCATCCTGCACAATCCATTGAGTTGTGCCGATGACAACATTGTTTGAGTGCCATGGGTATTGGGTACCCAGTTGCTGAAGCATTGTGTAGATGGCAAGCATTTGACTGCCGCCAGCGAGAAGAACGCCACTGTGGTGGCTGGCGGCTAGGGTCATACCGATGACAAAGGGTTGCATGGGGTCGCCGACGGCTGCGATCGCAGCCCACACATCCATCCCATGCCTAACTTCTGACCCAGACATCAACCCGGTTTTAATCAGGGCTGCTTTTTGCTTGTGGTTGCAGGTCGGATGGCTGCTTCCCATGAGTCCGGCCACATCAAACCCTAACGCCGTGAGTACAGCCTGGGCGGTTGTAGTTCCGGCAACGACACATTCACCCACGATCAAATAGCTGCCAGCAAACCGCCGGCCTAAGGTTTCTCCCCATTGCAGCCCTGCTTTGAAGAGCTGCTCAACGGTTTTAGGGTCAAGGGCTTGGCCAGAACTGACACAGCGGGCCATCGCCCCATGGAGATCTACGTGGGGAACGCTGGGGGGGAGGGGGAGGCCCGCATTAAATAAATAAATTGGTAGGTTGAGGCCGGTAACCATGGCCCGGGTAAGCAGGGCCGGTGATACCCCCGCCCGTAGGGGCGGTAAAGGATATTGGGGTGCTGCGGTCGGCCCGTCATAGATGAATTCAGCATCGGCGACCGCTGTTTTCAGGCGCGCTTCGGGGGTATTCCCCGCCGCCGAAATGCCTGGAATGAGAGCTGTTTCGGTAAACCCTAGGACACATACATAGCAAGGGCGCTGACCCTGATACTGGTGCTGCCATTTTTGGCTAATGGCCCGGTTAGTGTGGTGGGCAATCAACCCATGGGGGCGGGGAGATTCAGGCGACATGGTGGGGTCGCCTACTCATCGAGAATTTGCTGTACCCACCGGGGCGGCGGTGGCATGGCGATGCCCATGCGCTCCAGCAGGATCCAAGCCGTCAAATGTACGGTGAAGAGATAGACAATGCTGCTAAAAAATACCATGGAGACAGCTGCGATTTGGATAATGCTAGGGCTGACTTGGCCGATGACCCCGAATCCTAACAGGCCAAAATCCAAGAGTCGATTGGTGATCCAGTCGATCAGCTGTACGACCTGGGCAACGAGGTAACCCCATAGGTCTTCCCCGGCCATCCATGACAATAGCCAGATGCGAAAAAAGATGCCAAAGGTAACAATCAGGGCTCCGATGGGCAACGAAATCAGCCAAGAGGTCTGACGTCGCCAGTGGTAGCCCAGTTGAACCCCCAATAAGCCATAGGGAATGACATAGAGCAGGCTGCGGGGTGGTCCAATTAAAATCGCCAACAGCAAGCCAGACACCAGGGTGGTCATCCAGGCAGAGCGATGATTCCAGCGCAGATATACCAGGGCAATGGGGACCGGAAACAAAATTCGCAATAAAGGTCCGGGGGGAAAGTAGAGATTAATCAGCCACATGAGGCTAGCGGCGCTGGCCAGAAATGCCGTTTCCACCATGGCGACTGGACCCTTGTCACTAGGAGCGGTGACGTTACCGCTAGCAGGTGATGATGCAGAGGTGCTAGACACCTCTGCATCGTCATCTATCCAAGGGCGGTCTAAATCTAGGTCGTCATTTCGGTTGCTATCTAGGTTTTCACTATGGGTGGAGTCGTTGCGGTCCGTCGAACCTGACGATAGTGTGTCTGCCTGATAATCGTCTGGCTGCCCCATGGTGCTAAAAAGTACTCCTAACCAAATTTTTAAGTTTGACCCGACCGTCAAGACTGACCGTCAAGGCCGATAGCAGACTGCCAGCAGGCTGCCAAAAAACAACAGTAGAAGCTAGACCAATAACTTATCCAGGGCATCTATGGATGGAATCCGGATGATATCGCGTTCCCGACTGATCAGCCCTTTCTTCTCCAGTTTACTTAAAACACGGGTAACGGTTTCCCGGGCGAGCCCACTTAAACTGCTGAGTTCGCGGTGAGGCAGGTTCGGAATTTCCACCCCTTGGGCTGCCAGGGTGCCTTGGCCGTCGGCCAGAAAGAGTAAAACATCGGCCACCCGAGACTGACTGTCCGACTCCCGCAGGCGCAGCCGTCGGTTTACCTGACGCAGTCGTCGGGCCATAAGTTTGGCCAGTCTAATGCCAGCTTGAGGCTCACTGTTCAGTAAGCTCACAAAATCCTTGGCTGGCATACTGCCAATCATGGTGGTGGCCAGGGTAATCACATCCGTAGACCGAGGGACCGCTTCCAGAGGAGCCATTTCGCCAAACAGTTCGCCTTTGCCCAGGATATTTAAAGTGACTTCTTTGCCATCCAGGTTGTAGGTGCGAATTTTTACCCACCCTTCCAAGATGAAATAGACCGAGTTGCCCCAGTCATTTTCCAGTAGCAGAACCTGACCAGCCGGGTGGCGGCGCGTAACAATCTGAGCGGTTGCTTGTTGCACCGTAGCTTCAGGTAATTCCTGAAAAAAGGGAGCTGCTGCAATCAGCGCTTCACCAGCTGAATTATCTCGGGCACCGTATTTGCTATCCATAGGTCAGGGAAGCCACGGTTGGGTGGACTCATTTAAACAATACGCTTGAAAATAGGCTTTAAAACAAGTAGAGGCCCGTTTGCTAACTAGAAAATAATTTAGTGCAGGCATGAATCGTTCGATGGGTGTAGGAACGAAGCCAAGGCTTCATGATAGCTAAGACTAGCCCGTAACTGAGAGAGAGCATGGTAGAACCCAGGCGTTTGAGACTAGCTGATGACTGGCTAATAATACTGAGAGCCATGGTAGCCCTAAGCGCTAAAGCTTAACCCATAGCTTAATCGTTAGGATAGTCGCTCCCTGAAACCTGCAGGAATAGTTTGTCTTTAGTTCGCGTCTGGTTTGCCTAAAATAGGTTACAGCACGATTGGTTCATCCCCCTAGTTCCCCAGGTCCGTTAACGTAACTTCACATCTGTGGCGTGAGGCCTAGGCGCATCGATTAGGATGACACCCATTGATAAGCGATCCAGCTGTTTGCCTGGTCATGGAACTCCCTGGCTCCATCAGGATTGTTCTATGGGTGTTTGTAGATAGGAGGAAATTGTGATTTTTTAGCCAGCCTGCTTTACACTTTGGGCATTCCGTCGGTAGGCGCTGGCATGTCCGTCATTGGGCTAGGTGTCCTCCGCCTTACAGAGTTCGTTGTTGAAAGGCCGCACTGTGACTTCTCAAAAGGATCAAATCCAACGTCTTATTGCTGAAATTGACGCCACCTTGGCTAAACCAGCGTCCCGCTTACCGTTGGGTTTGTCGGGGGAAGCCGAGCGTCAGCGTCAGCTTTTAGGTAAGTTATTTAGCTATTTACAGGCCCTAGAGCAGACGTTTGATTCTCCGGGGGGATGGGGACCCATTGACCCGGGGACGGGAGATTTTGTGGGTTCTGCTCAAGCAGTATCCCCTAACCTAAGGGGCCCTAATTCAGGGGCTTCTAGCCTAGAGGAGTCGGCATCCCAAGTATTGCAGGGCTTGCTCCAGGAGATGAGCTATCTGCGGGAAAATTCCCTCAAGCCCATGCGTCAGGAGCTGGAGATGCTGCAGCAGCGGCGGGATAGCTTGCAGGCAGAGGTGAGTGTTTTAGAGTCCCAGCGGAGTCCGGACCCATTTCAATCTGAGCAGCAGATAAATGCCTTTTTGGAGACATTGATGCAGCGGCTGCAGGAGCAGCTGTCGGCTCAGATGATGCAAAATTTTGCGGCTATGGAGTCGGCCACCCTGGATCGACTATCTGCTGCCGATAATCCGGTGCCTTTAATGACGGGGCAGCGATTGGAGCAAGTGCGGTTGCTTCAGGCTGAGTCAGACCAGCTGCTATTGAAGTTGGATAGCACCCTGACCGCTGTCTTTAATTCATTGCAAAAAAGCGTTGATAGCTACCGTGAATCCCTGGAAGAGGGACTGGACCAAATGCACGGATTGGGGCGTCAAGGTGAAGTGATTTTCCATGCGTTTGTGAATCATCTGGCTCAACAGCTGGGGCAGGATGCGTCGTCCTACTTGGCTGGAGGCGCGGGGGAGGTGGCTCAGAGGGCGGCATTACAGGATCCACAGGTGACGACAGAGGTGGATTTGGGGACTGTCCAGCTGGATGAGTTGGATCAGGCGCTAGATGATTTGGTATTGGATGGGGATGTTGGTGCGGAGGACGGCCTAGGGAGCGACTTGGCGTTTGATCTGTCGCCTGACTTGGCTTTGTTGGGGGATGCTCTTCCCTCGGGCGGGTTTGATCTGGATGAGGATGAGGATATTACCGTCATCCAAGCTGTTGGTATGCCTGATGTGGAGGCTGAGTTGGCCCAGCTGGAGGCTGCGATCGCATCAGACGTAGATAGTAATGACGAAGAGATTACGATCATTCAGACTGGCAGCGGATTCAATCAGGTGGTTGACTTGGAGGAAGAGATTACCACCATCCAAACCGATGACATGCCCGATGTGGAGGCTGAACTGGCCCAGCTGGAGGCTGCGATCGCGGACTCAACGAGTACCCTGGATGAACCCATTGACCTGGATGAGTTATCCGCTGGTCTTGAGGAGGATGACACCACCCTAGACGACTTGGGCCTAACCGAGGCCGCTGATGTGGCATCGGAGGATGGGGAACCATCCTCCGATGGGGGACCGTTTTTAACCTTAGATGCACCCCTGGGGGATTTGGATGAAAGTCTGGGGCTACTGGCTATTGGTGCCGATAGCGGCGATCTGCTGAGTTTGACGGCGGGCCAAGGAGCCTTAGGGCAGGACGCGTTGCCCCAGATCGAGTCTGAGGACGAGTTATTTAGCTTTGATGCGAATTTTGATCGGGCTCTAGATGTATCCCCATCCGCCGAAGAGTCCATGGCTCAATTCGAGGCGGCTTTGTTTTCAGGGGATTCATCAGACCCCATCGATTTAGACGCTGACGACCTAGGCGCGATTGAGACAACATTTTCTCCCCCCGCGGCTGACGATGAACCTCCCACTGAAGCTGATTTGTTGGCTGCTGCTGCTGTAGCCGATAGCTGGTTATTTGATTTGGGATCGGTTGAGGCCTCAGGTGAGACGGCATCTGAGGGGGGCGATACCCCACTGGATGTCCTAATGACGCCATCCCCGTCAGCCGTGCCCGAGGATACAGCTGATGACGTGCTGGATGATGTGACGGTAGACACCCTATTTGGAGACGACAGTGCTGCTGACGCAGCGGCACCCATTGTAGGGGCGACTGACGATCAGGATACCGTCGTGACTTCCCTGTCAGATCTGCTACCCGATGAGCAAATCCCAGAAGTTGGCGCAGACTTTTCCGATCATGTGCCGGAGGATGTCTACATTGCGGCCGCCGCCGATGAGGATTTGATCAACTTAGTGGAACCCAGGGCAGAGCAGCGACTGTTAATTGATTTTGATGATGGGCTGCTGGTGGAGCAGCTGGATGAGGATCTGCAGCGGCTGGCCGGCGATACGTTCTCGGCCGACTATGGTCTAGAGGAAGACGATGCCCTGGAACCCTTAGATCAAGACACCTTAGAAAACATTGTTAGTGATCTAAATTTAGAGGATTTGAACCTGGATGATGAGCCAGCATTGGATCTGGTAGATGCTGAAGCGGCGGCTACTGATTACGCTGTCGGGGATTTGGTTGGAAATCCTGTGGAAGAGCTGGTCGAAGCGCCTGTCGATCAACCAGAGGCTGTGACAGCATTGCCAACTAGCGCAGATGAAGATGTCTTTGATTTGTTTGAGGACTATGCCGCTGATTCAGTGGACGTGGATGATCCATCCGGGAATGACCTAGACTTAGCCGCCATCGCATCACTGCCCCTCACCGATGCCAACACCGACGCCGACACTGAGGAACTCGATCTTTTAGGACTGATCACGGAGCCCTTGGCGGATGATTTTGAGGATGGGTTGCCGGATTCCCTGGCCGATGAGCTGAGTGAGCTCAGTGCGGAATCTAATGCTCTATCCCAGGAGGCTGGAGAAGCGGTCATTGATCAATTTGTGTCTGATTTAGAAGCACCTGTAATTGTTGAAGATGAGACGTTTTCGGTGCCTGCCATAGACGCGGCAGAACCTGACTTGGACTCAGCCTCCACACCAGATTTGCCTACGGATTTGCTGAATGATGGGCTAGAAACAGACTCAGCATTGCCCGATGATTTTTTACAGGCTGAGCAGGCTGCTTTTTGGCAGACCATGGCGGAAGACGATGCGGTTCCGGCTTTAGAAGACTCGCCGCTCTCTGAAATGTCTGACCCTGAAACGTCTAACTCTGGAACTCCTATCCCAGATGTGTTTGGCCTTGAGGCTTTTGATTCTGGAACTCCCTCCCCGGATGCGTTTGTGCCTGAGGCATTTGATGCTGGGACTTCTGACTTTGAGACTCCTGGCTTGGAAGACGATGTGGTTCCGTCTTTAGAAGACTGGCCGCTCTCTGAAATGTCTGACCCTGAAACGTCTGACTCTGGAACTCCTATCCCAGATGTGTTCGGCCTTGAGACTTTTGATTCTGGAACTCCTTCCCCGGATGCGTTTGTTCCTGAGGCATTTGATGATGGGACTTCTGGCTTTGAGAGTTCTGACTTTGAGAGTTCTGGCTTTGAGGCATTGGTTCCTGAGAATTCTGACTTTGAGAGTTCTGACTTTGAGGCATTGGTTCCTGAGAATTCTGACTTTGAGAGTTCTGACTTTGAGGCATTGGTTCCTGAGAATTCTGACTTTGAGAGTTCTGGCTTGGAGGCGTTAGATCCTGAGTCTCCTGGCTTTGAGTTTGCTGACCCTGAAGTGTTTGATGGAGAGGATGAATTAGACGACGGTTCTGATGACTTGTCCTACGAAATGTCCCTAGAGGCTGTTTCGGAAGATTTGGCTGAGGATATTGATGACTTATTGATGCCTGCAGATGATTTACCTGTTGCCAGCCCCGAAGTGGCAGAAGCGGCCCTTGATTTGGGTGATCTCGAGGATCTGTTTGGCCAGTCGTCCCCAGCTGATTTAGCAGCGCTGGAACTGGATGAATTCAGACAGCCTGATAGGGATCCGTCCCTGGATGACTTAGAAGAACTGGGCTTGGGCAATATTACATCCCCTGGCACATCCCCTGAGGCATTGGTGCCCCTAATGCCTGATGTGCCTCTGTCTGGGGATGGTGTGGTGCTGCCTACTATTGACCCTTTGGTCGGTCCCCCAGGAGGCGCTGATGGGGTGGCCGTGCCGGTTGCTGTACCCCCTGCCATAGCTCCCCCTGTGGCCGTGCCAGAACCCCCTGCCGTGAATCTTGATGGGGACTGGTTCCTAGGGCTAGATGTGGGGGGCACGGGGCTGTCTGCCGTGCTGATGAATCGTCGCACTGGTCAGGTGTATCCCCTCTATTGGCAAACTGCGCCGGATGATGATACCAAGCATTTTCGGTTGCCTGCTATGGCTGTTATGACTTCAGCCCAGGACACCGTAGCGGTGGGCTATGACGCCCTGGGGGCCTTAGGGAATGTACTAGATGCCTCTGGCTCGGCAGAGCTGGTGGGGGTGAATCGTCTGAAGCCGTTGTTGAAGGTTGCGGTGGGCCATGGTCAAACCCTGGCTACGTCTGACCCTTGGGTCCGCTGGTCAGATACGGTGGAGTTACCCATGCTGCAGATGTTGCAGGCCATGGTGGCGCTGATCAAGCAGGGGGTGCATGGGGGCCAGGCGGTGGGCTTGGAGGGGGATAGCTTGACCCAGGTATTGGCTAAGTTGCAGGGGGTGATTGTGGGCTATCCCACCAATTGGCCCGACACCTATAGCTTTAACCTACGTGAAGCTGTGCTGGCGGCTGGTTTAATTGACCAGCCAGGGCAAATTGTGTTTGTGGAAGATGCGATCGCATCCGTGCTATCCGGTCTCCCCGATCCTCGCGATAGGACCTTAGCTGAAACCGTATCCCTATCACGCCAGCCCAGTTTATATAATTGCCAGTGGCAAGATGGCATGGTGGTTATTAGTGGCGGGGCCATCATGACTGAGTTGGGGTTAATCAACCTACCCCAGGATTTGACCAAGCTCAGCTATGGTGACTTTGCCCTGCGTGGCTTTGCCTATGCCGGAGATGCCCTGGACCAAGATATTGTCTGCCAGTTGCTGTTACCTGAGGAACGGCGTCAGCCTCTGTCCCCTAACGAAGCCATCACCACGCGCTGGGATTGGCAGGGACATCTGACAGCTGAGGATGCCGATTGGACTCAGTTGAACCTGGCGGGTCTCACATTGCCCAATGTGGGCCATGTTGATTGGGTTCAGCGCTATAGTCTACAGCATCGATTGCTGGGGTCTAATTTGGGTCAAAGCTTATTGGCGGCAGCCCGCCATCTAAAGCTCGCTCTGCAGCAGCAAAATCAAGTTCAGATCACCCTGGCGGGACAACGCTGGTTGATTAAGCGACGCCACCTGGAAAATCTGATCTTTTTGCCCTATATTCAGCGGATTAATCGCTATCTGAATGTGTTGCTGAGCCAGCATACGGCGGATGCTCAATCGATTAAGCAAGTGCTCTGTACCGGTGGATCAGCCTCCTTGCCTGCCATTGCTCGCTGGCTGCGGCAAAAATTTCCCAATGCCACCATTATTCAAGATACCTATGCCAGTGAGCTGCCCCAAAGCTGCAGCCGGGTGGCCTATGGCCTCGTGAATTTGGCCCGCTATCCCCAGGTGCTCAATTTCACTCGGCAGCAATACAGTGACTACTTTTTACTCATGGAGCTGTTACGGGTCTTTCCCCAACAGCCATTGCCGGTAGGGGCGATCTTGCATCTGTTGGAGCAGCGGGGGATTAATACCCAGGCCTGTCATCTGCATATTTTGGCCCTTTTGGAAGGGCATTTGCCCCCTGGCCTGGTGCCGACGGCGGCGGATCGAGGGCTGATTTGCGATCGCACCACCGACCTCCCCACCTATCGAGCATTGTTACAAACCCCGCTGTTCACCAAAACAATTACCGAATCAGGGAGCCACATGTATATTCCCAACGAAGGTCAAGCCGTACAGCTGCGGGCCTATCTCAGCCGCTTACTGCTGGATAAGGTGCAGACCTTAGAAGAACCCTTGATTGCCCAGCTAGAGACACTGGCTTAGGTAACGGGCGTACTGTGGGCGCAAGGCCGAGGCATCGTTATCGGGCACCATGCCATCAAAAAAGGACTGGACTGAAAAAATCAGTCCAGTCCTTTTTTGATGGCATTTATTAGAGGGTGTATAGTGTCTCGATTAAAGCTATGGATATGGGGCCTTAATCCTCCTCTTCTTCTTCTTCTTCTTCCTTATTCTCACCTAATTGAATTAAATGAATATGCTTATAGCCGAGCTTAATTTCAAACTCATCGCCCGGCTTTAACCCCATTTCTTGGGTGTAGGTAGAGCCAATAACAATTTGCCCATTTTTGTGAACGCTAACGCGATAAGTTGGTTCCCGTCCGCGTCCATCCTTTGTGCTTTCTGGCCCCAGGGGAATACCTCTGGCAGCCAATAGGGCATCATAAAAATCCGTCAGATTAACCCTAACCTGTTTGTCTTTAGTAATGCTGAAATATCCACATTCCTTAGCTTTTTCCCGCTTCGGTAGATGGGTGATTTCCTTCATTTTCTGAAGTAGTGCTTTTCCTGTAAGTGGCGTAGATTTAGTATCAGCCATCGGATTTGAAGAATTAATGATTAGGTCTAGAAAGAGGTGAATTAAGTAAACTGACGAAATTAAAGCTGGGTTGCTCTCGATTGCTGATTTGTGTAGAACACATTTGGAATGAGAGATCCGATTATAACAGACGAAAAACCTGTTTATCTAGGAGTATTGCAACCCTAAAATCTAGTAAGCGTCACAGGGGATGCCCAGGCATAAGCGAGAGTGGGGACTGAGCAGATCTAGTGTTAGCCTCGACCAAAGGTAATAGGGACGGCGCAGGTAAGCCTGCCCGCGCAGCCCGAACCGCTTCGGT
>NZ_JAYGIG010000011.1:0-79078 GCF_034932105.1 Leptothoe sp. PORK10 BA2
TCACTGAGTTTGATGCGACCCTTGGGCTTGCTCAAGGAGGTTACCAATTCCTATATTTGGATTACGCTAGCTGATAATCTCTGTAACCTGGGAAAACTCTCTAATTTTTTAAGCCTGAGTAGTTACACCCAATGGTAAAATTCATCGCCTCGGTCGAGAGTTTTTAGAGACGTTGAGGGAGGTGGAAGCAGATCTCCTTGGTGATGAGTTGCTGATAGAAGACGATACTGCATCCTCCTCTGTGTTGAGTTTTGCGGAGGCAACACTGCAGGCAGCCCAAGTTGACTATACCAATGACAGTGGTGACCATATTTTCTTTTACGGTCCTGCCAAAACTTTTCAACATATTCCCTTTTGGTATCTTTTGGATGAGCAGCTTTGGAAGACACAGTTAGATAGCGGTCGTTTCTTTGAAAATAAGATTGTTCTAGTTGGTTCTACGGCTGCTCTACACCAAGATTTTCACGCAGCACCGTTCTCAGAAGGCTTGTTGTATCCCACCAAGATGGCTGGCGTGGAGATTTTAGCGAATACTGTTGCAACATTGCGAAGTGACTTAGCACTCTATTCTTTGTCCCAAAGACCATGGCTTAGTGCGTTGATAGTGACGGGTTGGCTGGGGGGGATGGCGGTTGTGATTACCCAAGTCTCATCGCGAAAACCTCTTCGCCGCTTGGCTTTTGCAGTTTTAGGTGCTTTGGGTTGGGGGATAGTTGGATTTGTTATTTTTGTAGCAGGGGGTGTCATTATCCCTTTTACAGTGCCTATTTTGAGTGTCTTAGGATTTGCTGTCGCAGACTTTTCCATTGGGTTCTTTGGCGATCAGCTACGGAAAAAAACATTGCGTAATACATTGGCGCGCTATGTGACATCCCCCATCGTGCAGGAGATTATTAGTCAACAGGATGACTTTAAAGATTTGCTAGCTGTCCATGAGAGTGAAATGATTGGCACGGTCCTGAGTGATCGCTATCAAATTAGTAAAATCCTTGGATCCGGAGGCTTTGGTGATACCTATCTAGCGCAAGATACCCAGCGCCCAGGTAATCCGATCTGTGTGGTTAAACAGCTGAAAATTGTTAGTGACAATCCTAGGGCCCACCAGTTGGCCCAGCGTTTATTTGCCTCAGAGGCGTCTACCCTAGAACGATTGGGAGAGCACGATCAAATACCGCGTTTACTCGCTTATTTTGAGGCAAACTACTCCTTTTATCTGGTGCAAGAAATGATTGAAGGAACGTTACTTAAGGACCTGCTGGATCCTCAACAACCGATGTCACAACGCGCAGCAGCTCAATTCTTGCTAGATCTGTTACCTGTGATTGAGACAGTCCATGCCCAAGGTGTTATTCATCGAGATATCAAACCTTCTAATATCATCTCACGTAAAATAGATGGCCGCTATGTTCTGATCGATTTTGGTGCTGTCAAACAGATTTCCAATCGGTTGACGGATACGAATGCTCGGATCACCTCCACGGTGGGCATTGGGACCCAGGGGTATATGCCTAGTGAACAATCTGCTGGATTACCTAACTTTAGTAGTGATTTGTATGCCCTTGGTGTCACGGTTATCGAGGCCCTGACCGGTCTGCCTCCCCATGTGATGAAACGAGACTCCCATGGGGAAATCGTATGGACTGATAAAGTGCCGGATTTGCACCCTGGCTTTGCTAAGATTATCGAGAAAATGGTGCGTTACGATTTTAACCAACGCTATGGGACGGCAAAGGCGGTACTTGAGGACTTACGGCAATTGAAGCTAGATGGTTTATCTGAAGATTCGCTGATAAAGGATATGCCTATAGCTGAGATGCTTAACGATGAAGACGCTAAACTCTCGACCATGCTTCTACCAACGGACTGGGGTAAGAGTTATAAACTACCTAATGAAACCACTGCTATCGATAACGATGATAATAGTGATGAGTAGAGTACGAGTTGAAGTAAGAATTATATCAAGTCAGAATAGTTGCCCACACTAAAAAATGTATCGCAAGTAGCTGAGTACCCTGCAAAGCATGAAGTGTGCATATCTTTATATTGTAGATGTTTAATCCAACGTGAGATTAGACTATGGCCGACTTTTTGGGCAACCCAAAAAGTCGGCCAGCTTTTAGCACTCGAGTATTAGAGCTGTAGATTGGTTTCGGTACCTTGTTCGGTTTGAGTAGGTAAGTCTGGCACTTGTAAAACTTCAGGGTCATTAGTTCCTGCAGACCGCCAATCAAATGCGTCCTCAGAGACTGTCTCACGAACAGGCGTCTGCTCGGCTTCTGGGATGATTGGTTGCTGCTCTGGTACAACCGTGACTTCTGGTACAGTTGTGACTTCTGGCGCTGGTGCCACATTAGGTTCTGCGGACTGCCAATTAAATGTGTCCTCAGGGACTGCCTCACGAACAGGTGTCTGATCGGCTTCTGGGATGATTGGCGGCTGCTCTGGCACAATTGTGACTACTGGCGTTGGTGGCACAGCTGTTACGGGTGTTGTCGTTGGAGTCACTGCAACACTTTCTCCAGGTATAGTCGTTTCAGGAACTGTTGCTATAGGGGTAACAGGTTGCTGAACTACTGTATCGTCAGTTATTTGAGGTGTGACGGGTTGCACAGCAACGGAAGTTGTTGGTGTAGAAGTAGTTACCACGCTACTAGGGGTTGATATGACGCCAGTTGTTGAACCTGCTTCCGATGATGTAGCTACCTCACCCAATCCGTGAAAAGAGGCAGCTGGTGAAGATTCAAATCCGGGGAACCCAGCGAAAACACCATTGGAGGCTGTATCTAGCTCAGCGCTGTCTAGATTTATCGCAGTGGCGACAGGGGCAATAAAATCTGGGTTTTCGACAATCTCTTCCGCTGAACCTTGACTGTCAAAATCACCCTGTAGCTCTAAAGCATCTTGAATCTCTTGCCACACTTCTTGTAGGTCTTCAGATAGCTCTGCTGGGGGGGTCGCGCTGTCAAGGCCTAAGCCTTCTGCAAGACCTGCGGTTTGATAAAATGTGCTTAGATCAAATTCAAGCCGCTGCGAAATGTTCCCATCTTCAATCACAACCATTTCTCCGGCATAGAGCAGCTGTTGCTGTGAACCACTCTCGTTGTAGGCCACCATGGCCCCGGCTGGATTATTGGTTAAAGCGCCGACAAAAGTTACTGGTGAAGCGCAGTGTCCTTCGGATGTTAACTCTGCCAAACACTGAACTCGAACAAATAGAGCCGATCCTTGAATCCCGGTGACGGCATTGGGGGTTTGTATGGTAGTACGTCCGCGACCAGGGGGAATTAATAGTAAAACAGTCCCGTTCGAAAGCTGAAAGTTTCGAGTGTTTGGCGTGAAGCGAAAGGTAGCTTGTTCTCCAACTCGAGCTAATGAACCATCATTAAAGCGGAGCTCTGCCCTAGCGGATGCAGCTGTGCGGAGGGCATCTCCAATTCTCATCACATCGGCAACCCTTGCCAGCCTGGCATTGCTGCCAGTAGGAATCAGGTGAACTCGATTGCGTAGGCTTTCAACTTTGGCTGATGTCAGGGTCGTTTGGGCCGAAGCTTTTACTGGGTTACCCAATATCAAGGCGGTCCCTAATAAAAGTGAACACCAGATGGCAGAAACTTTTTGCATAGCTAAGGATGAGGGCTCATCGGCAGAATTACTGGAGGATGCACCTGGAGCGCGTATTTTACTTTGCTCCATTAGTAATACTACCCAACTTCCTAGTAACATGGCCACAGTTTATTTACAATTTCTTTAAAATGTTGCCTAGATCTTGTAATTTACTCAGTTTTTATCCTGATATTTCAGTATTTTTAACTGTTTGGGAAGGATATTCTTGGTATTTTGACCTAGGGTAGCCAGGGGGTTGATGCTTCTGAACTATAGTTACAACAGTTGTAACTGCGGTTACAACTGCAGTTACAACTGCTATGCGTTGAGCTGTGTGTTTATAGGTACTGTGCTTGTTTGTTGATCAATAAACTTATACATCTTTGGCATGGTGCCCTTCTTGTGGATCGGTCCATTTTCTCAATCGCCAACTGCAATGGGCCGTTACTAGCAATATGGAACATCAATCATGGGTCTGTTTTCTAGGCCACGAAAGAGCATTCGATGCTTAGCTATGTGTCTGGGTATTTGGGGAGTGCTGGATTATAGTGCACTTGCCCAGGATGCTGTATTACATCAGCCAAGTTCTGGTGAAGGTCTGAACTCTGTGGAGCTGGTTGTTCTGCTGCGTGATGCTGATGGAGGTCAGAATTCTGCCGTTATTTCATCTGGGTCAAAACTGGCGAAGCAGCCCCTGGGGAGCTGTCAATGCAAGCAGCAGAATCCTGAGAAGCAAAAGCCTGCTGGTGGCCCCTTGATATTGGTCAATGGTCATGATATCAGACCCCGTTCAGCGGAGGAGGATGTTGAACAGGATGGAGAACTGGAACAGACAGATGAGTTAGATCAGCATCCGCCGCAGACTGGTGAGGCTGAGGGGTCGATTGATGATGAGTTGGGGATTTTGCGGGTTAGATCGCACCCCTTGGGTATTGACAGCGAACTGGGCTTACTGCGTATTCGCCCCACTGACGAGGTTCCGTTGGACGTAGAACCAGAGGCAACCCGACAAGCCAGTGTCTTTTTAACCGGGCGGGCTAATGTGTACGGTGGCGGTAATTTATTTCGTACACCGAACCCCATTGATGACCGCATTTATCAAGCTGGAGTGGGTGTTTTTGCCTTCCCTAGCCTCTCCGAGGATACCAGGCTGGTGCTGAGTGCTGAAACCAACCTGGCACGATATGAAGATTTGTCGGTGGTTGACTATAACGAGCTACAGTTTCAAGCTGGCATTCGTCAGCGGTTAGGGCAGCGCAGTTACGGACAAATTAATTGGCGTTATCAAGACCTTAGTACTCCCGGTAGCGATTCCTTTTTTACGGCAAATTACGTTGAGCTATTGCTAAGTCGGCGTGATATTCTCAACAACCGTACTTGGTTGGATACCTACTACCAAGCTCGTGTGAGTAGTAGCGATCCGAAAGAGTTTAGCCGTTTTAGTCAGATTGCTACTAGTTCCTTGAATTATGGGTTTGATCCTCAAACCCGGGTTAGTTTGCTGTATCAGCTATTTCTGGATGATTACACAGAGATTGTGAGGTTCGATACCTATCATCAAATACTGGTCCAGGCCAGCCATGACCTGTCCAGTACTACCCGCATTAGTCTGTTTACTGGGGTTAGATTTGGTAGTTCCTCCCTATCTGCCATCAATTTTGATGACACAATTTATGGGGCCAGTATCAATGTCAACTGGCCATTGTTTTAGCCAGACGTTCCTTTAGCAAGGTGCCTTTAGCGCGGATGTTCGGGGGGGTGTTTAGAGGGATGCTGCTGACAGGTGGGGCCTAACCGAAACAGCTAGCTGCTGTAGCATTGTTTTAGTTGTTTCAAAATCAACGCAGGCATCTGTAATGCTCTGGCCATATACCAGGTCGTCTAAATTCTCTGGAATGGGCTGATTCCCAGCTTTAATGTGGCTTTCAATCATGACGCCAAGAATATTACGGGTGCCTAGCTGTAGCTGTTCTGCTACATGGCTGAGCACTACGGACTGTTGCTGGTATTGTTTGTTGGCGTTGGCATGGCTACAATCTACCATCAGTCTAGGATTGAGACCGGCTTTGACAAGCTGAGCTACAGCCTGTTCGACGCTGCGTACATCGTAGTTAGGTCCATTTTTGCCGCCGCGTAGGACTAGGTGGCCGTCAGGATTGCCGGTGGTGGCGACAATGCTGGCTAGCCCACTGTGGTTAATGCCGAGGAAATGATGGGAACGGCTGGCCGCTACCATGGCGTTGGTTGCAGCCTGGAGACTGCCGTCGGTGTTGTTTTTAAAGCCGATGGGCATAGATAGCCCAGAGGCCATTTCTCGATGGGTTTGACTTTCGGTGGTGCGGGCTCCGATGGCTGTCCAGGCGATCACGTCGGCAATGTATTGGGGCGTAATGGGATCCAGTAGCTCCGTGGCGGCGGGTAGACCCATTTCGGCTAGGTCAATTAAGAGCTGACGCGCTAACCGCAGTCCTTGATTGATGTCATAACTACCATCCAGGTGAGGATCGTTGATTAATCCTTTCCAGCCAATGTTGGTGCGGGGTTTTTCGAAGTAGACCCGCATGACGATTTCTAGCTGATCGGACAGGGATTCCCTGAGTTTGACTAGGCGTTGGCCGTAGTCATGGGCGGCGCCCACATCGTGCACAGAGCAAGGCCCCACAATCACCAATAGGCGGCGATCTTCGTTGTAAAGAATATTGCGGATGCGATCGCGAGTTTTAGCCACCAGTTCTGCGGATGACTGGGGCAGGGGCAGTTCCGCATGGATCATGGCGGGACTGATCAATGGCCGGGTTTCAACCACATGTAAATCTTGCGTTTGATGCATAGCAGAAGGAGAAGCGCGACGGAAAGCTACTAAAACAGCTAGCTACATGGAGATAGCCCAGCATTAGCTGTGGTTGTAAATGTTGTATCCATTGTGACAGGTCGTGAACGCAACGAGTGTATCCTCAAGGATTGATTAATCGCTGGGAAAATGTATCCCAGCTAATGTGCCGTTCCAAGTAATGGGGGCAATTGGGTTGATAGGGACTGGCCAATCGGTCGATCGTTACGATCGTCGCATCGTCAGGGAGAACCGGTACGTCTGGATCCGTGGCTGTTGGCCGGACCAGGGAACTAGAAAATCCTTTGAAAATAAGAATTTCATCCGCTTCACCCTCGACTTCGATCGAGACTAACAAGACCTCCTGGGGATGCTGTAACGTATATTGCTCCAGCTGTTTCTCAATCGAGATTGCCATGGCCGAAAGCTAACCTTACTGGTTGAGAGCGGACCGTCCCTGACGTCCCAGTTTGACAAATACAAAATAGGCCAGGGTAATCACATAAGCCACCAAGGCCAAAATTGCCCAGAAGCCAAGGAATCCTGGGGTAAACCCAGCATGAAATGATTGCCTAAATAATGCTGGAGCCTCCAGCCATACCTGACAACTTTCGCCCGCAAAGGCTGTTTTGGAGAATGCGCAGCGCAAAAAAGGCAACTGAAAGAGGACCCCTAAACCGCAATAGAACGTCATGCCCCAGCGCCATGCAGTAAAGGCAAGTTTCCGTAAAGAAAAGGGCTGCTCCCGAATTTCTTCATTTAAATCGGCCCAAAACCATAGGGACAGGGGCATCAGCACCCGAGCTATGGTAGCGGTTAAAAAGCTAAAGGGCAGTCCTGCAATCATTAGGTATACGGTAATGGCCAGCAAACTGGAAACCTTCCAGTAAATGACGATAAGCTGCTGGATGGCCTCAGCTCGCGCCACCAATGCCCAAACCAAAAGGATCAACGGGAATAGCACCGTGAATAGGACGGCCAGACGATAGTCTGTCCAAACCAATGCTTGTAACACAGAAGAACTCGGCATGAATAAGGGGATGACGCGCCATTAAAACGCTCTCTAGATTAACATCGCAGGGCCGCACATCGGCATGCCCTATTTGCCCACCTGTCTGTATCCACGATTAAGGCCAAGCCCTACAGAAATAAGGGACTTGGCCTTAAGGTACCCAACTTTAAATGATATCTACTGATATCTTCAGCCCATGGATTTTAAGCACATGGAGCTTGAACTATCCATGTCGTTAGTCTTCGTAGATCCGACACTCATCTGCTTCAGGGTTTTCATCGCAGTAAGTTTCAAAGTTAGTCTTGGGCTTCTCAGCTTCACGCTGATGAGATGCTTCAGCCTGCAATTCCTCTACAGCATCCCAAGCTGCTGCACAATTTTCAGACCCGGTACCTTCAGTGCTGCAAATCTCGCGGGCTGCTTTCAGCTCTTCGGAAATTTTTTCTTGAATATCGTTCATGATCTTATGGCCTACCTTGGCTTGCAACGAACTATTTGCTTTGAAATTACGCTTTCCGCTAATGTCCAGTGGCCTGTTTAGAGTTTTCCACCAGCAGCCTAGCGTTAGGAGTAGTTTACATTTCCATGTTAGCTGTGGTTATTTGAAACCCGTTGTATCTAAAGAAGCATTTTGTAATTGGGGGAATGTGTCTATCCTCAAGGTATGCTTAAACCCATGATTTTCGGTGGGGCTGCTGGGTTGAAAACCTTTTGACCAAAGGCATTGGCTTCACATTTGCCGAGCCTGAGGAACTGCAAGTAGGCAGTTTGGATCGGGAGAAATCGTCACTCTGGTCCCCATGCTGTAAGCCCCCATTGGCTTAATGTCAGGATGCCGGGGGCTAGACTAGACTAGTAGCCTAATTTATTTTCAGAGTATTGAGTTTGCCACCATTGCCACCAAACGCTATGAAATGGGCCAGTGCCGTCTCTACCAATCCTTCACTAGAGCTAGCACTGCGAGAAGTGGTTGAACAGGGATTGGGCCAACTGGGAGCAGCCCCTAACTTGGCAATTATTTTTATCTCTTCGGCCTTTGCGAGCGAATATTCCCGCGTACTGCCTTTGCTTAAAGGTCCCCTGGAGGGAGCCCATATTATCGGCTGTAGTGGGAGTGGGGTAATTGGTAGAACCCAGGCAGGCCATTTGGTAGAAGTTGAAGAAACCGCTGGTATCAGCTTGACGGTTGCCCATTTGCCCGATGTCACCATCCAGGGCTTTCACCTATCCATCGATGAGCTGCCCGATCTGGATAGTCCCCCCAGTGAGTGGACTGAAATTATTCAGGTATCCCCGGAGGACAAGCCCCAATTTCTATTGATGGCTGATCCCTTTGCTTCGGGCATGAACGATCTATTGCAAGGGTTAGATTTTGCCTATCCAGACTCTGTCAAGTTGGGTGGTTTGGCCGGCATTGAAAGCATTAACCGCAGCTGTGGATTATTTTGTGGTCAGCAGCTTTACCGCCAGGGTGTGATTGGTGTGGCCCTGTCTGGCAACATTGTGATTGACCCCATTGTGGCCCAGGGCTGTCGTCCTATTGGTCCTACGTTTCGAGTTGTTGAGGGGGATCGGAATGTAGTCACTCAAGTGGCTGCTCAATTTTCCCAAGCAGAATCCGATGCGCAGACACCCCTGGAGGCTCTGCAGGAGCTTTTTCAGGACTTGGACGAGGCGGATCGACAGCTGGCTCAGGAGTCGTTGTTTATTGGCTTGGCCCAGAGCAATTTTAAGCAGTCCCTAGGGCAGGGGGATTTTTTGATTCGTAATTTGGTGGGGGTGGATCCCAAGCTGGGGGCGATTGCGATCGCAGATCGAATTCGTCCCGGTCAACGAATTCAATTTCATCTACGGGATGCCCACACGGCAAAGGACGAGCTAGCGTTGCTCTTAAGCGATTATCGGCTAAGTCGCCAAGGACAGGCGGCTCCTTCAGGAGCCCTGCTGTTTGCTTGTAATGGTCGGGGCACCAGTCTATTTGATGCCCCTAATTGCGACACTGAGCAGTTTAGTCAACACCTGGGGCCAGTACCCTTGGGGGGATTCTTTTGTAATGGTGAAATTGGTCCGGTGGGTAAAACGACGTTTTTGCACGGTTTTACCTCGGTCTTTGGGATTTGTCGTGGGGTTCTATAACTAGATCTTGCTAGGTTTTGCCCAGGGGGGCGTTGGGCTAGATTCTAGGGCTGAAAAAGTAGACCCTGGGGTTTGCTCAGGGTGTATTTTTGTACTTGTTGAGGCTAATTCTAACAATGCACCTTCAGGCAGCGATTTGATATATTGCCAAGCCTCTCGCAACTGTTGGCGACCGCTAACAGTAGTGAGTTGCATCAGGCCACTGATAAGCGCGATGGAAATGGCGAAAATCACGACCCTATGCACTGTAGGTGAAGATAATGTCCTCCAGACTCGCTTTGGCGGCGTCGGCACCTGTAGAGATGGTTGAGGTTGGACCGGTGCGGTCCGAATCGCTTGGCGCAGCATGAGCAATCGCCGATACATTTGCAGGGTATGGGGCTCATCCATCAGCCACTGGGCCACCTGCTGTCGTTCTGCAGCAGTTACTTCATCATCCAGATAGGCACTGAGTAGTTCAAAACGTTCCTCTTCGTCATAGGTTTCGAGGTGTTCAGTCCTTTGCTCAGGGGTCTCTCCAGCCGGGAGCTGATTGCCGTCAGACTGCTCTGACGATATGTCAAAGGGCTCAACTTTGCCAGAGGAGCTGCTTTTATCAAAGGAAGCATGATCAAAGGACATAACGTTTGTGGACCTTAATCTACCAGTAACCTTGCCCCTCAAATCGGCTGCTCTAAGATGCCTGCTCGATTGTCCGTTAGTCTTCTTCTGGTGACTAGAGACTAACTGGGGAACTGATTGATTACTTCTATCAAGAAGTAACTCAAGCAGTACGCTTTTGATCCGAGACGTTGGGCTGAGCAAAAAGTATCCGGAGAGCCAAGACTTTTTGCTTGTAATGCCCATCAGATGTCATTAAGAATAAAGCCAACGCTCACCATCTTGCTCGTAATGCCCATCAGATGTCATTAGGAATAGAGCCAACGCTCACCATCTTCCCGGCGCATAAAGCAATCACTATACTGGATGAATCAATCTTGGAGTTGGAGTTTTCGCACTGTGATGCCCTAGAGATGTCAAGTTTGTGCCAGTTTATACAAGATAGATACGAAAACTTGACGAACCTCCCCGATAGAACACATAAACATCGAAGGGGGTAAGGGTATACTAAGTTCTAGCCGTTTGCTTATCCAATCATGCAGCACTTGGCCAAGGTTTGCCATACCACCTCTGAGGGCGCTATAGTCTTACAATTTCTGGCGCGTCAGCTCGAAGATTATCTCTGGGAACTGTCCATTGGAGATCAGGAAACCGTTTGTAAATTGCCCGTCACCCTGAATGAGGGAACCCTGGTTTTAGTAGAGTTAGACGCATCTAATCGGGTCGTTGACCTTCAAGAAGCAACGGATTGGGTTTTAGATTTAGTGTCTCAATTTCTAACCCAAGGGGTGACACCACAGTTTTTCCATCAAGAAGTTGAACGGGCTGAGCAGTGGCGTCAGTCCCTGACGTTGCAAAGCCAAGAAATTCGTCGTCGCGCTTTAGAAACGGCAGCTCGACGAGATGAAATTCAAGCCTTAGAGAAGAAATTGAGGCTAGATCAGGAAGATCTTGAACCTAGACGGGATGAAATTCAAGCCTTAGAGGAGAAATTGAGGCTAGAGCAGGAAGAGCTTAAAGCTCGACGAGATGAAATTCAAGCCTTAGAGGAGAAATTGAGGCTAGAGCAGGAAGAGCTTGAAGCTCGACGAGATGAAATTTAAGCCTTAGAGAAGAAATTGAGGCTAGGGCAGGAAGAGCTTGAAAAGCAAAATCAAATCAAGTCTCCCTAGCTCTGTCCAGTAAATCTTGCCAGGCCGTTCCCTAGGCGGTCTTTTGGGCGGATAGTAAGGGCGTATTGTTGGCTATTTGAGCATTGCCAGGGGCTGGCATGAAAATAGTGCGCAATAGCCTGGCTGCCGCCCGCTGGGCTAAGTTACGGGCTACACGCTGCCCCATTTTTCGAGTCTCAGGCTTAGCGAGTACCTGGGGGACCAGACTCACTATTTTTCCTCCGTCCATGCCCTTGGTTTCCCCCAGGAGGCTGACAATGCGGCTGATGTGTTCCCATTCGTTGGTTTGGTTGGCGATGGGGGCTTGAGTTGTGGATGCTTGGCTGACAGCGGTTTGTAATCGCTGCACTAGTCCATGGCCCAACTGGTCAAGGCTCTTTGCTAGCTCATCGGCGATGCGATCGCGAATGTAGTCCCCCCGCTCTGAGAAGAGGTAGTTAATAGTTTGCTCTAGGACATTGGCCAGGTCATAGTCTTGGCTGGAGCGAGCATTGCGCAGCAAATTTTCTAACCGATTCCAACGGAAATCCCCATCCTTAAACAGCAGCTCTTGGAGCGATTGGCGCAGTTCAGGCGATGGATCGGTCAGCAGGCGCTTGGCCACGTAGGGATAGGCCTTACTGAGTACTTTGAAGTCCGGGTCAACGCTAATGGCAATGCCATCGAGGGTGACGAGGGAACGAATAATCAGCGCGTAATAGGCCGGTACCCGAAATGGATATTCGTACATCAGGGCCGAAAATTCATCGGTAATGCTTTTCAGGTTGAGTTCAGCCACTGAGGCCCCTAGGGCATTGTTAAACACCTTGGCCAGAGCCGGGATAATGGGCTCAAGGTTGGTTTCAGGAGTCAGGAATTCTAGCTTGATATAGTCGTTGGCCAAACCCTCAAAATCGCGGTTCACCATGTGCACGATGGCTTCGATCAGACCGTAGCGCTGATAGCTTTCTACGTCACACATCATGCCGAAGTCTAGATAGGCCAGCTTGCCATCATCGGTGACGAGTAAATTGCCCGGATGGGGGTCAGCGTGGAAAAATCCGTGCTCCAATAGCTGCCTGAGGGAGCACTGCACGCCAATTTCTACCACCTCAGTTGCTTTGAGGCCCTTGGCCTCCAACAGGGCCGGTTCGGTTAGCTTCGTACCATTGATCCACTCCATGGTGAGTACCCGGCGGGCGGTCAGCTCGGTGTAGATTTTTGGCACAATGATATTGGGGATGTATCCGTAAAGGGACTCAAACCGTTGGGCATTTTCCCCTTCGTGGTTATAGTCCATCTCTTCAAAGATGCGGGTGCCAAATTCATCCATGATGCTGACCAGGTCACTGCGCACCACCCTGAGGTTATTGCACGCCCACTGGGCCAACCGTCTTAATAGATAGATGTCGCGGGTGATTTGTATGGTGAGTCCTGGCCGCTGCACCTTAATGGCCACGTCCTCACCCGTTTTCAGTTTGCCTTTGTACACTTGGCCCAGGGATGCTGCCGCTACGGGGTCTGGGGAAATTTCTGCATAGATATGGTCGGGAGTTTGCCCCAAATCTTCCTGGATTAGCCGAAAGGCAATTTCGTTGGGAAACGGTGGGATTTGGTCCTGTAGCTTAATCAGCTCTGCCATAAAGGCCGGGGGCACCAAATCTGGCCGGGTGGATAAGGCCTGGCCTATTTTGATGTAGGCGGGACCCAGCTTGGTTAATACCTGCCGTAGCTGAACAGCGCGCTTAACTTCATTTTTTGCTTGGCGGCCGGTTTGACGATCCCACAACAGTCCTAGGCCAAAACCCAGGAAAGTCCACACCAGCTCCACTAGGCGCAGGAAAATTTGTAGGGAGCGAGAGCGATAGTAGTGTGCGATCGCAGCTGGATCGTAGGTCAATAGCTCCTCCAAAGACTTGGCTGGAGATACCGACCCGTTATTCAAGCTGGAGAACGCTGGTGCAGCAGACATGGGTTATATCCTTTTAGGTATAAGGCGCTTCAATAAAGTCAACTGGTAGGATTTTGGGACCTTAGGGGGATTGAAAGTCATCCAGCTAATGCTTTAACTAGGCCTTCGTTAAGTTATCTTAATTATTGTAACAAACTGTCCCTGCTATCCCCATCAACTATTGCTAATTGACAGGATAGTGCTTTCCTTGGATCGGTGTCAGTCGCAGAAACCGAAGTCCTTAGGGCCTAACCCTGAAAAGATTTGGCCGAATTGCACCAGCCCGACAGTGCACTTAATTTTCACAGTAAAAAATCCACAGTAAGATTGATTAGCTCGCTGTTCGAGCCGTACATTTATTTGGCTGTCCCACGCTGTGCTCTGGTTTAGTCACATCTGTCTGCAACCTGTTGTGCCCCGGAGGCAATGGCCATGCTAACCTCCCTGAAAATCGACAATTTCACCCTGATTGATCAGCTAGAGCTTTCGCTCCAGCCCGGTCTTAATGTTCTCACCGGAGAAACAGGGGCCGGAAAATCCATTATCCTCGATGCCATTGATACGGTTTTAGGCGGGAAAGCCACTGGACGATTAGTGCGGACAGGGGAAACAAAAGCCCTCATCGAAGCCACGTTTCAGACCCCTCCCAACGTGACCGAGTGGCTCAATACCAACGACATACCCTTGGCTGATGGTGGACTACGCTGTAGTCGGGAACTGACCACCGGTCGAGGTAGTGTCCGTAGTCGCAGCCGTCTCAATGACGTCATTGTTAAAAAGAATCAGCTAGAAGAGCTACGTTGTCTATTGGTGGAAATTACTGCCCAGGGGCAAACCGTGCAGTTAGGGTCCCTAGATGTCCAGCGCGATTGGCTCGATGGGTTTGGCGGCAGTCAGCAGCAGCGTCAAATAGTCGGTCAGGCCTATGACGCTGCTGCTGCTGCTCAGCAGGCGTTAGAACGTCGCCGCCGAGCCGAGCAACAGCGCCAGCAGCAGCTTGATTTATTTGACTACCATGCCCAGGATTTAAGCAGCGCCAACCTGCAAGACCCTGACGAGTTAGATCGCTTAAAGCAGGAACATCAGCGTCTTAGCCACAGCGTTGAACTCCAAAAACAAAGCTACGATGCCTACCAAATTCTTTATGAAAGTGATGGTAGCTTTGATAGCTGTTCTGACTTACTCGGACGGGTGGAGCAACTGCTCAGCTCCATGCAACGATTTGACGAGCAGGTGACACCGATGCTTGATTTGGTCAGCGATGCCCTGGCCCAAGTAGAAGAAGCGGGACGCCAAATTAATACCTATGGGGAAAATTTAGAAACGGACCCAGCCCGTCTAGCTGAGGTGGAGGCCCGGATGAGCTACCTGAAACAGCTGTGTCGAAAATATGGTCGCGACTTACCTGAGCTAATTGAGTACTATCAGGAAATACAGGTGGCCTTAGATGCCCTCAACGGTGATGGACAGTCCATTGAAGCGTTAGAAGCGGCCTATGAACAAGCCCAAGCCACGCTGGATGATGAATGTGCCAAGCTGACAAAACTTCGAAAAAAAGCCGCCAAACGATTAGAGTCACAACTGGTGGAGGAACTCAAGCCCTTAGCCATGGAACGGGTCAAGTTTAAGGCCGACCTCCGACCGATGCCGCCCCAAGCCCATGGGGGGGATATGATCGAGTTTCTCTTTAGTCCTAACCCTGGTGAGCCCCTACAGCCCCTGACAGAAATAGCATCCGGTGGAGAAATGAGCCGGTTCCTACTGGCTTTTAAGGCCTGTTTCACTAAGGTAGACCCCATTGGGACCCTAATATTTGATGAAATTGACGTGGGTGTTTCAGGGCGTGTAGCCCAAACTATTGCCGAAAAGCTTTATCAGCTTAGTCAGCATCGTCAGGTACTCTGTGTAACCCATCAACCCCTAGTGGCTGCCATGGCAGATGCTCATTTTCATGTCGATAAGCAAGTGGTCTTTAACGGTAAAAAAAAGGGTGATGAGCGTACCGTGGTGAGAGTTACAGATCTCGATGCCGCTGCGCGTCGCGAAGAACTGGCCCAGTTAGCCGGTGGTCGCTCCCACCAAGAAGGTATTGCCTTTGCGGAATCACTCCTTGCCCAAGCGGCCACAATTCGTCAAGACTATTGACTCGTAGACCATTGAACCCGTTGGATAGGCTACTGTTGGTGACTGTTTTTGTGACTGTTATAGTTGAGATCTGGGGACTGACAGACTTTGTAAGCGTTAACTAAATTGGGTATTTTGAATAAAACTTACATTTAGACCACACTAGAAGCAGGCATGGGCCTAGTGCTGCAGTGCAGGGGTATTGTGCAGATCACTAGGATCATTTTTGGGATTGTTTTTGGCACAAGTTCCTAACTGTTTCTTGTGTATCAGTCTGCTGAATACATTCTCAGAAGACTGCATAGCTATTGCTATTTAAAGGTTTTCAACGATCACGGCTGTGCCGAACCATATGCACAAAGTTATATTTCAGCACTATTGCTAAATTATCGCTGCCGTTGGCCATTACTTGCTTAAAACTGTGATTTATTGTCCCGTTATTGTGTGGCACGCTCTTAATACAATTCTTGTTGGGTTGGCAGGTTTACAGGAATGGCGTTTATCGCCACTAGTATGGGCTCGTCAGCCGGTTGGGGCCGCTTCTATTTACCAACTTGGGGTGCTGGGACACCTGGACCCAAACATCCTAGGGCTAATGATCGGTCTGGGTTTAGCCAGTTTGGTAATTTGCGTGTTGCTCGTTGAAGTGCTTCGCTGTCGTTCGTTTCAGGCACAGCTACTACAGGAAAATGAAAAACGGTCCCACGACTTGGCAACCCTCGGTGCAGATTTATTTTGGGAGTTAGACGAAGACCTAAAATTTTCCTACCTTTCTGGCAATTTCCACTACTTCCAACGGGACGATTTAGTGGGTAAAACTCCCTACCAGGCTCTGGTGAATCATTCTAAGCTGGAAGCCGATTGGGATTACTTGCAAGAGCGGTTAACCCAGTATCAGCCCCTAGAAAATTTTACGTTGCGGTTACAAACATCCGACACAACGCTCCGCATCTTTAAGCTCAATGCCCGTCCCCTGTTTGATCAACATCATCGCTTTCAGGGCTATCGTGGCCTGCAGCGAGAAGTAACAGAGGAATATAATCTGACCCAAACCATTGCTTATCAGGCTACCTATGATCCCCTGACGGGATTGATTAATCGGAATGAGTTTGATACCCGTCTGCGGCAGGCGATCAAACGCGTGCAGGAGAGAGGCATGCAATCTGTGTTGGGCTATCTCGATTTAGATCAATTCAAAATTGTCAATGATACAGCTGGCCATTTAGTGGGTGACCAGCTGTTAGCAGAGCTGGCTCAGCTCCTGCAGCAAAATATTCGTAGCTCCGATAGCCTAGGCCGACTAGGGGGAGATGAATTTGGATTGCTATTAGAGGGCTGTTCCCTGGAACAGGGGCAGCAACTTTCCCAAACCCTAGTCGACAAAATTAGTAGTTATCAGTTTATGTGGCAGGGGCGTCAGTTTCAGGTAGGCGTCAGCATTGGCCTAGTACCCATTTTGGCTGATGTCTCCAATGTGCTTGAATTGCTCAGCCGGGCTGATTTAGCCTGCTACAAGGCAAAGGATTTGGGTCGGAGTCGGGTGTACTTGGCCGATAAAAATGATACTGAACTGGATCGACAACATCTTGAATTAGTTCATATTGCCAATATTCCCCAAGCCATTGAAGAAAATCGATTTTATTTAATGGAGCAACCGATTATCTCCCTGTGGGATGACTCCCATAGTCATGTGGAGATTTTATTACGCTTGACAGATGAAGCGGGCAATATTGTCCATCCCCATCTATTTATTCCCATGGCAGAACGCTATGGCATGATTGGGCTGATTGATCGCTGGGTGGTAAAAACCGTGCTGACTAACTATCACCGCTATTACCCTGAGGCTCAAACGATTGTCGCCATTAACCTTTCAGGGAGTAGTTTGAGCGATGAACGGTTTACGGAGTTTGTGACTCAGCTGTTGCAACAATCGGCGATGCCTGCAGACCGGCTATGTTTTGAGATTACTGAGACAACGACCATTTCTCAGTTAGATCAGGCGCTGAAGTTTATCACCACTATCAAAGAGTTGGGGGTTACGTTTGCGTTAGATGATTTTGGGAGTGGTGTTTCTTCCTTCGGATATCTCCGTCAGTTGCCTGTTGATTACCTCAAGATCGATGGGGATTTGATTCGTAGTATTGAAACAGAAGACTATATTCCTACGATTGTCGATATGGTGAACCAGGTGGCCACCATGATGGGAATGAAAACCATCGCTGAGTTTGTTGAAAACGACTTGATTTTGGACCGGCTCCGGGAGTTGAACGTGGGGTATGTCCAGGGCTATGGCATTGGTAAGCCCAAGCCACTGCCCCGGTTTGATGCATAAGGTCTGTTGAAGAGAGGGTTTAAGGAGGTCGAGGCCTCTATGCTTCTGCCTCTAAGGGTTGTACCTGGGCTAACATCTCCCGTAGGACATTGCCTTCGATTACCTCTTCTTTTAGTAACTGCTGTGAAATGCTTTCCAGGATTGCTCGGTTACTCCGCAAAATTCCCAAGGCTTTTTCGTGGGCTGCCTCCACTAAGCCCTTGACTTCGGCATCGATGGCTCGGGCTGTTTCCTCACTCATATTGCGACGTGCATTCGGCATGCCGCTATCTAAAAATGAGCTTTGCTGCCCTTTGTCGTAGGCCAGGGGGCCAAGTACATCGCTCATGCCGTAGGTGGTGACCATTTGCTCGGCTACTTCAGTGGCCCGCTGGAGGTCGTTTGCAGCGCCGGTGGTAATGGAGCCAAAGACGACTTCTTCGGCGGAACGACCGCCCAAGAGGGTAGCAATTTGTCCTTTAAGTTCATCGGCACTACGTAAAAAACGATCTTCCGTTGGCAGTTGCAGGGTATATCCTAGGGCGGCCATACCCCGTGGAATAATGGAAATTTTCTCCACTTGGCCACCTCCTTCCATGAGGGCTCCCACCATGGCATGGCCTACTTCGTGGTAGGCAACAATTTCTTTTTCCTTATCGTTGAGTACGCGGCTCTTTTTCTCTAGACCGGCAACGACTCGCTCAATGGCTTCGGCAAAATCCGCTTGGATGACTGCCTGACGGTGATTGCGCGCTGCCAGTAGGGCCGCTTCATTGACCAGATTGGCCAAGTCGGCACCGGCAAATCCAGGGGTGCGGGTAGCGATCGCATTTAAATCCACATTCTCCTCAAGCTTTACTTCTTGAGCATGGATTTTGAGGATGGCTGCTCGACCTTTGAGGTCAGGACGGTCCACCAATACCTGGCGGTCAAATCGACCGGGGCGAAGTAGGGCTTGGTCTAGGGTTTCTGGTCGGTTAGTGGCGGCCAAGACGATGATGGTATTTTCCCCAGCACTAAAGCCATCCATTTCGGTGAGCAGCTGGTTTAAGGTTTGCTCCCGCTCATCGTTACCCCCGTAAAACCCACCCGAAGCACGGGATTTACCGATGGCATCCAATTCATCAATAAAGATAATACAAGGCGCTTGCTTTTGGGCCTGCTCAAACAGGTCGCGGACTCTAGAGGATCCCACTCCCACAAACATTTCGATAAATTCGGACCCGGAAATACTGAAGAAGGGTACACCGGCCTCTCCGGCTACAGCTTTTGCGAGTAAGGTTTTACCCGTGCCTGGTGGGCCGATGAGCAGCACGCCCTTAGGAATTTTTGCCCCGATGTCGGTAAACCGCTTCGGCGTTTTCAAAAAATCAACGATTTCCACCAGTTCAGTCTTGGCTTCCTCCACGCCAGCCACATCTTCAAATGTGATTTTGGTGGCTTCGTCTTCGACATACACCTTGGCTTTACTTTTGCCGATGGACAGTGCCCCCTGGGGACCGCCACCTTTGGCTAGGAAAAAGCGCCACACGGCAATAAAGATTAACGGCGGAATCACCCAGCTCAGGAGGCTCCCAATCCATTGGTTCTGAGGGGGGGGAGTCGCTGCGAATTCGACACCGTTTGCTTCCAACAAATCGGGTAACTTGAGATCAAAAATCGGTGTAGTGGAATAGACCGTACTGGGTTGTCCCAACTCATTTTTGACCTGATAGCGAATTTCGTTTTGCCCCACAGATGCCTTAATTACCTCGTGCTCTTGCACCTGGTGGATAAACATGCTGTAAGGCGTGCGTGGCGTTTGCTGAATCGGTAGAAAAATATTGACCGTTAGCAGTATGGCCCCTAACAGCAGTAGCAGGCTGCTAATTTGTTGGGAACGCGGTGGACGAGGGTTTTTATTGACTGGCATGGGTTGAAATTCCTTGCAAATGTGTCCTTAGCCTTAGCCTATCAACGTAGCTGGAGAAAAAAACTGATTGAAAACCGTACACCATCTGTCGGGTTTTCAACGCTTTTTGCCCACAGTAGTAAGGATGGATGGAACGGTCGAGTGCCTCTGGCAAAGACACGATTAGGGCAAGAGGCAGCCAAAAGCCGTGCCAATTTTAAAGGGTTTGGCCAATATGGATAGCTGCGGCCTGGCGGGGAGGGACTGCAAACTTAGCGCTACCATTTTCGTCCACCACAATTGAGCTATGGCAGTCGTGGGTGAGGCCGTCGTCGGTGGCAGGCCTGACGGGAGCTGTGGCTGTTTCCGCTGATAAAACATTGCAGTAGAGTCCAGGGGGCAGCCCCGTCATTAAGGTTTCGGTGAGGGGGGTTGTTTCGTTGTTAATCACCACAAAGCCACGCGTTCCTCGGGCAAAGGCAATTTGGTTATTGCCGTTATCCCACCAGTGGTCA
The DNA here is from genome assembly GCF_034932105.1 of Leptothoe sp. PORK10 BA2. NCBI lineage: Bacteria > Bacillati > Cyanobacteriota > Cyanophyceae > Nodosilineales > Cymatolegaceae > Leptothoe > Leptothoe sp. PORK10 BA2. The sequence goes on from NZ_JAYGIG010000011.1 coordinate 20,125, forward strand.
ATGGTCGGCGCACTCTGGGTGACGTTGCGAAACTCTACCATGTGGGCAATGTTCGGCCAGCGATGCTCACAGACCCAGTCATGACCACAGCTGACGGGTAGGGTTTGGCCATCAGCTGTGGCGGGGGGACCTACCCAGTTGCCCACTTCCCTGGGCCAGTTGTAACTGGACATTACTTTGGGAATACCGTAGGGCCATGCCAGCATAAATACGTTGGCTAATGTGTAGCTGGCGCCATCATCTGCTGGGGTATCGAAAGTAACTATGTTGCGATCGCGCCCCCGCTGGGTGACGTGGTTATCGGTAAACACCACGGCCTGATGGCTCGGCATCAGGTTCCAGGCTTCGCCAAACAGCATGAGGTTTTTGAGCTGTCCATGGCGGACCTGTTCACCGAGGTTGCGACCGTAATCAAATTCGGTGACTGCGCCATTCCCCAAATAGTCACTGGTTTTGACGGAGTCAGATCCGGTATCAGCGACTGCCTGATAGACAAAAGGGCGACCACCGTTGGCATGGAATTGGGGATTAAGGGGCTGGAGCTGACGGACAATTTTGGCCAGATCTTGGGGCGGAGTATGTTGGGCCGCTTCAATGTGGAACCCTGCCACACCCAGGTCTAGGAGTTGATTTATCGCCGTGGCAATCTCAGCCTGCACCGACTCGCTGCCCGTATCCAATCCCGGTTGTTGCCATGGGGTAGCCCCATGGTCATAGGCAACGTCGGTAGCATTGACTTGGCTGCGGCTGGCAATGCCCTGGGCGGCCCCGGTGTTGGCTAGTTGGTTAATCACCACATCGGCATAGACCTTGACCCCTGAGCGATTACAGCGACTGATCATGTCTGTCAGTTCGACCTGACTGCCACTGCGACTCGATAGTTCATAGCTAACAGGCTGATAGCGCTGATACCAGGGGAAAGGGTTGGTGTCCTCGGCAATGATGCGATGTTTATGGGGTGGAGAAATTTGTACAGCACCATAGCCATGGGGGCCTAACCAGGTCTCACATTCCTGGGCAACATCTGACCAGCGCCATTCAAATAGCTGCACGATAACAGTATGGGTGTTAGGCATTTGTCGAGCCCCAGCGGTTGGAGAAAGCTGGGCGGCGACTTGACATCCCCCAAGACCGAGGGCACAGACCGCAGGTGCCAATTGTCTGGCTAAGGTTGCCAGGGGACTGGGCCTCACCTGAGTAACCCTTGGGTTTCGCTGCCTGCGATCGCAGGCAAATGATTCCTATGAACAGTCGAAGCAAGCATTCAAATGTCTCCAAAAATATTTATTCTCGGTTACGTATTATCTCCGATCCGTTACCCTGCAACCAAGTATTATTTTTTACCTAGCCATGCATAATTATCCGTTGGATTGCTGAGGCCTTTTCAAGGCTGCAGAACTACGTTACCTAATAGAAAGACCTGTTCCCAGGGGGGAGACACCCCTAAAAACAGGTCTTTCTATTTTAAAAGTTGAGAATAATCTAGGTAAAATCCCCAGGCAATCCAAACAGGCCTCAGACCGGGATGGGTGTTTACCAGCCCTGGTCGGCTTTTGCCAGGACGTAGGCCGCAACGTTATCAATTTGCTCAGCCGTTAGCCGATTCCCAAACGCAGGCATGGCACCATTGCCATTTGTCACTTGGGTGACAATGGCTGCAGCGGTATCTTTCCCATTCGCAGATAGGTCAGCCTGCTTGAGGGTCTTGGCGGAATTCACCACATTCCCACCGCCAATGTGGCAAGCTGCACAGGTAGAGGCAAATACCTGTGCACCAGCATCAGCATCCGCCGCCAGGGCTGGGGAGGCCATGCATAGGGCAGTTGCTACGAATGCCAAGACCATAGCCAAAATAGATTTCATCGGGTACTCCTCTCAAAAAAGTCATCGTTTGAGGTCAACCCATGGCAGCTAAAAGCTTCTAGGTTAAACCAGGCCTATCGTCCTCGGTTTTTTTTGCCCCAGTCAAATGACATTCGGTCAAACATAAACAATTGTGAAGCTTGAGGCAATGAATTCCCAGGCAAATTGCTCCCGCTGACCTGGGGTCATAGAACCCTGGGTGAGATTTCTAGAACCTCTATTTTTCAGGGCATTGATTTTACTTTTCCCCGACCAGACATGGGGCGGATTAGATGTTCATGCCCCCGTAGACGATTCGTCTGATATCGCGGTTGGTGCTGAGTAATGCTTTATTTTTTGTTTATTTGTCTACTGAGACAGCAGGCATCATAAAATAATGAAGCACGGGTAGTTAAAAATGCTTAACTATCTCTAAATTCAACCTTGAGAAAATCACCATGACCTTTTTCAACCGAGCTTTGCGAGCCATGGGTGCGTTGTTAGTGACAGCTGCTCTGGTTTTTGCAGGCACTGTCTTCAATGCCGCTCCTGCCTACGCTACTGATCACACAGTCAAAATGGGATCCGATGCCGGTCTGTTGGCGTTTGAGCCGGCAAATATCACCATCAAGGCTGGCGATACGGTCACTTGGGTTAATAACAAAATGGCCCCCCACAACGTTATTTTTGATGCAGCTGCAGTGCCTGGTGGCAAAGATGTTGCTGATGCCCTATCCCAAGTGCAGCTAACCTTTTCCCCCGGTGAGTCCTACTCCTCCACATTCTCTGAACCCGGTGAGTACAGCTACTTCTGTGCTCCTCACCGTGGTGCTGGTATGGTTGGCAAAATTGTCGTTGAGTAATTCAATCTACGGCCTATAGCCCATGACGCATGGGGCTAGATAGGTTTAATCCATGAGCTTAATTCGTGGATTTAATAAAAAGACCGGCCCAGGCCGGTCTTTTTTGTGGGCAGATTTAGGTTTTGGCTAATAGGGGGGCTGCGGCTAGCAGGGTTTGGGTATAGGGGTGTTGGGGGTGTTTAAATAGCTTTTCTGTGGGTTCTAGTTCCACAATTTTGCCCTCGTTCATGACGGCGATGCGATCGCAAAGATACCGAGCCACCCACAGATCGTGGGTAATAAATAAATAGGTCAGATCCAGCTCCTCCTTCAGCTCTAGCATCAGTTCTAGGACCTGGGCCTGAACGCTCGCATCCAGCATGCTGACCGGCTCATCACAGATTACCAATTTAGGTTTAGTAATCAACGCCCGTGCAATGGCCACCCGCTGCTGCTGCCCGCCGGATAAATCGCTGGGATAGCGATGGTAGTAGTCCTCGGTGGGCGTTAGCCCCACCCGCTGTAACATGGACTGGACCTGCTGTTTCGCCTCCGAGGCCGTGGCCAGACCATGGATAATTAACGGATCAGCAATCCCCCGCCCCACGGTCATCATCGGATTGAGGCAGGCGTGGGGGTCCTGGAAAATCATTTGAAAGTTGCGGCGCTGGGCCTGGAGCTGAGACCGTGCCATGCCCACCAGGTTTTGTCCCATGAATTCTACCCGGCCAGAGGTGGGCGGAATAATCTGCATCAGCGTTCGGGAAAACGTGCTTTTGCCACAGCCAGACTCCCCCACTAACCCCAATATTTCGCCGGGATGCAAATCCACCGAGATGCCATCCACTGCCCGGATGGTGTCCGGCGGTGTCCGGTTAAACAGCTTGGCAAGCAGATTTTGCTCGATGGTGTAGTGCTTGACCAGATCCTGCACCCGCAGCAGAGGGGTATCTAGGTTGACGACCCCCACCACGTCCTCAGCTTCGTAGTTTTGGAGCTGGTGAGCCGCTTTTAAAAGGGATTGGGTGTAGTCGGCCTGGGGGTGATACAGCACCTGCTCGGTGGGTCCTAGCTCCACCAGTTTGCCCTGGTACATGACGGCGATGCGATCGCAATATTCCCCCACCAGGGCTAGGTCATGGGAAATCAAAATCAGGGCCATGCCCCGCTCCCGGCACAGCTGGGTCAGCAAGTCTAAAATTTGAGCCGAGATGGTCACATCCAGGCTAGTGGTGGGTTCATCCGCCACAATCAGTTTGGGGTTGAGCAGGAGGGCCAGGGCAATGGCCACCCGCTGCCGCATGCCGCCGCTAAATTCGTGGGGATATTGCTCCCAGCGGGTGGCGGGAATGCTGACGGAGGCTAGGGTTGCGATCGCAATTTCCTTCGCCCCTTGCTTAGATAGATCAGACCGATGGGCCCGCAGGGTTTCCACACAGTGATCGCCAATGGTCATCAACGGATTGAGTCGCGTCATGGGATCTTGAAACACCAACGACACCGCTTCCCCCCGAAACCGACGAATGTCCTGGGCTACCATGCCAAACACATCTCGTCCCTCAAATAGGGACTTTCCCTCCGTGCGACTGCCTCCCGGCAATAATCTGAGGGCCGCCCGGCCCAAGGTCGACTTGCCACATCCCGACTCCCCCACCAACCCCAGCATTTCCCCTGGCTGTAACGATAGGGAAACATGATCAACAGCCCAAGTGGTCTGGCGTGGATAGGCCACACAAAAGTTATCAAGTTCTAGGAGAGGGGGAGCCATGGAATGTGAATGGAGGACAATGTCTAAACTATTTCTAAACGGATTTCTCGTTGATTTCCTGTCGACTCAAGCCTGCGACGGGCTGAGACCGCGATGGGTTGACCACGATCAAACAGATATGAGCTGTGCTGACCCGCCCCCTACTGCTCAAACCGGCGCATCAAATAGGCCACCCCAAAGTCGCCATTGGGATGTTTCTCCAGCAGTTTTGCCAGCTCAAACAGTTTCTCTGCAATCTCAGGCCCCAGCTTGTCCGCCGTGGCTGCCCGTTCACGGAACTCGGCCTCCGCACTGCGCACATAGTTGTGCCACTCATCGGTAAACAGAACCGGCACATAGGCACTCAGACCCAGCTCATCCAGTACGGCCCATTCCCCCTCGTCGTACCAAGTTCCCCTGCAGCCCGGGCAGCGTTCAATAAAAAAAGCTGTTTTCTGTAGGTTGATCCGCTCCCGCACCAGGTAAAACCCACAGTGGGGACAGAGTCCAGCCCGATTGTCGTAGCGAGAGGGCTGATAATCAGCGCTGTGGTTAATCGGCACCGTTAAATTTCTGATCCCCATGGACGGATCTGCCTGGGTCGATTGCCAGGCTTGATAATCGTCAGCCGCTACCCAAGACCCATGACAGATGGAACAGCTGTGGGAGATGAGCCCTGCTGCTAGCTGTTCTGTCAGCAAAGGTTCCTGTGGATGTTTCGGACAGAGCATCGCCCTCGTGAGTAAAGTACACAAACAATGGTTGGCAATCAAAGCATCAAAGGTAGTCGACCTAAGCCGTCTAAATCGTTTCCACCTCCAGACTTTAGTTTTTCGGGCCCAAAAACTCAAGCATTAAAGTCATTCTTTGACATCACTCTTGGTGCTGTCCAGATCAGCACGCCTAGGTCTGTACATTATTCGCCAAGAGGGACATCATAACTTGGGTAAAGCCCTGCAATTGCCCTAATCGATGCTCAATTTGCCCTAGACGTTGCTGACGGGTTTGACCCTGACGGGCTGCTTGAACAAAGCTGATTTCCACGGCCAAAAGTCGCATATGACGTTGCATCTCAGTGATCGCTGAAAGCCATTGGGACCGCTGCTGCGGTAGATCCAGCTGGGTCACCAAGGGCCATAGCTCCTGACGAAAAAAGGTCTGTAGGCTATGGGCCTGCTGGGCCATGGTTTCTTGCCCCATCACCCGCTGTAGCTGAGTTAACCGTTCTGCATAATGGACGAGGGTCTGGTGGGCATGGGTAAATGTCATGATTTAATAATAATGTGAGAATTTAATAAAACCGCCTCAACTAAAGCCTTGATATCTATAACTTTTAAACTTTTAATATGAGTAGCTGACTGATTGGCAATCAGGCCAATCCCTGATAGGTCACGAGATCCATCATGGCCTGGGTAACTGGCTCAAAAGATTCAGATCACCCCATCAGATCACTCCTTTAAATTATTAAGCCCAATGGTTTCTTGCTAGCTATTGGCCCATTCAGTGTCAGGTTATAATTGTAAGAATTTATACGCTTAACCTGTCTGTCCTGGAAATAACGGGGCAACTGTCCTGGGCAAGATAAAGCTTGAAGAGTTTATCTACCTAGCCACAGGCATAATTTTTCATTTCAAGACGATAAGACTCAGACAGCTCATGGCAAGCCTGTCTGGATAGTTAGTTGTACCTATCTAGATTTTGTATTTGCCCCAGAGCCCATGCGCATCTTCTCAGTTTTTATCCTTTCCCTCTATTCACCATGATCTCAGCCGCCCCTGCTATTCCCCACGACTGTACCTTGCCTACCTGGCTCAGGTCTTGCATCCTGGAACACAGTCAGCTGCCCAAGGCAGAATGCGAAAAGGGTACGGCCCCGATTGAACTCCCTAAAGACAACAATCAGTTAGTGTGTCGAGCGTTTGAGTTTGCCTATCAGTTGCACAAAGGGCAAATGCGCGCTTCTGGGGAACCGTACATTGCCCACCCAGTGGCTGTGGCTAACATCTTGCGTGGTCTAGGGGGAGACAGCGCCATGATTGCTGCGGGCTTTTTGCATGACGTGGTAGAGGATACGGATGTTACGGCGGATGAAATTGAAGCTCACTTTGGCACTGAAGTTCGCCAGATGGTGGAGGGGGTGACCAAACTTTCAAAGTTTCAGTTCAATAGCAAGACGGAACGCCAAGCAGAGAACTTTCGCCGCATGTTCTTGGCCATGGCCCAGGATATTCGCGTCATTGTGGTTAAACTAGCGGATCGTCTCCACAATATGCGCACCCTGCAGCATATGCCGCCGGAAAAACAGCGACAAAAGGCCCGTGAAACAATCGAAATCTTTGCTCCATTGGCCAACCGCCTGGGGATCGGTCGGATCAAATGGGAGCTGGAAGATCTTTGCTTTAAGTACCTGGAAGATGCAGCTTATAACGAGATTAAAAGTCTGATCTCTGAGAAACGCACGGATAGAGAATCCCGTCTGCAGCAGGTGGCTGACCTATTAAAAACGAACCTAGAGGATGAAGGGATCAACTGTGTTGACATCAGTAGCCGTCCAAAACATCTCTACAGCATCTATCGCAAAATGCAACGGCAGCAGAAGGACTTCCAGCAGATCTATGACATCGCAGCCGTACGCATTATTGTCGGCACAAAGGTGGAATGTTACCGAGCGCTGGCAGTGGTTCACGACAGCTTTAAGCCGATCCCTGGACGATTTAAGGACTATATTGGTCTCCCCAAGGCTAACCGCTATCAATCCCTCCACACGGCGGTGATCGGTGCCCAGGGGCGTCCCATTGAGGTGCAGATTCGGACGATGGAGATGCATCATGTGGCCGAGTACGGGATCGCTGCCCATTGGAAATATAAGGAAACCGGCAATAGCAATACTAAGGTTAATGCCGAAGATGAAAAATTTACTTGGCTCCGTCAGCTGCTGGAATGGCAAAACGAACTCAAAGATGCCCAGGAGTATCTAAGTGACGTTAAGGACAATCTCTTTGATGAGGAAGTCTATGTTTTTAGTCCCAGGGGGGATGTATTTGCCCTCAGCCAAGGGGCTACCCCCGTAGACTTTGCCTATCGCATTCACACTGAAGTGGGAAATCACTGTTGTGGGGCAAAGGTCAATGATCGCATCGTGACTCTGGATACTCGACTGAAGAACGGCGACATTGTGGAGATTATGACTAACAAAAATAGTCATCCCAGTTTGGACTGGCTAAATTTTGCCGTCTCTGCCGGTGCTCGCGGTCGTATTCGCCATTGGTATAAGCAGTGTCACCATGACGAGAACATGGCCCGTGGCCATGCCATGTTGGAAAAGGTAATGGGTAGAGACGGTTTGGATGCTCTGCTTAAATCTGCCCCAGCGCAAGAAGCGGCCCAACGGAGTAATTATCCCTGTGTGGAAGATATGCTGGCGGCTTTGGGATACGGCGAAATTACGCTGAATTCTGTGGTTAATCGACTGCAGGAAGCCACTAAGGAACTGCAACCGATAGAAGAGATCGACTCTGAGACCCTAGTTGAACAAATCAATGTGCGGACTAAGTGGGGTGGGGATGCGGCGGTAAATAACGATTCCGGCAGCTCTATCATTGGTGTGGAGGGGCTATTGCATCACATTGCGGGCTGCTGTAACCCGCTGCCTGGGGAATCTATTCTGGGGGTGGTGTCCCTGGGGGCGCGGGGGATCGCGATTCATCGCCAGGGGTGCCCTAATGTGGCCTCTGTGCCTGGGGATCGATTAATCCCCGTCCGTTGGAATACGGCTGAGACGAGTACCGGGCGTCCTCAAACCTATCCCGTGATGCTCAAACTTGAGGTGATTGACCGGGTGGGCGTCCTGAAGGATATTTTGAGTCATCTGTCGGATCTAAAAATTAATGTGCATCGGGCGACGGTGACGACATTTCCGGATCAGATTGCTGAGATCGACTTGGGAATTGATGTGAAAGATCATGCCCATTTTGATCGAACCGTCAAAAAGCTACGTAAGATGACTGATTTGCTCAAGCTTAAGCGCATCAGTCAGATGGATTAGGTGGATTAGATGCATTCGATTGGTGCAGGATAAGGCGATTGCCTCTGGGATCGTAGGCGTAGATTTCTTGGCCGTGGCTGGCATGGGTAATGCTGCCCGGTGGTGGGTAGCCCAGGTCTGTGAGGGTGGCGATCGCAACCTGTAAATTTGCCACTTCCAAACACAAGCTCATACTGCCAGCGGGGTTGGAAAATTCCTGCCGATGGTCAGCACTCGGTTTAAACAACGCTAACTTCAGACCCGGTAGCCAGAACTCGGCATAGCGTTCTGGCAAATGGCTGTGGGGAGAGTAACCCAGCAGACCCTGATAAAAGGCCACCAACTCTGGTAAATCCTCACTGGCTAGGGTGACATACAGGGTTTGGAGGGTCAGGGGGCTCTCCCCTGTTTCCTGATTCCTCCCCCCTTTCTCCTGGCTATGATCCATGGCTATTACTCCACCCTATTTCCCAATACAAAACCGACTAAAGATCTCATCCAGCATGGATTCGGTCATCTCTTCCCCGGTCACTTCCCCCAAGGCCCGAATGGCATCGCGCAGATCAATGGTCCAAAAATCTAAGGGCAAGCCATCTGCCATGGTTGTTTGCACCTGTTGGAGAGCAGTCTGAGTCCGAATGAGGGCGGCGGCCTGGCGCTGATTGATGGCCAGGTCTGTATTGGCGGCTATGGCATGGCCCGCTTGCACAATCCCTAGGATGGCCTGTTCCAAGTCCTCGATGCCGGTGCCCTGGGCGGCGGCGGTTTGGACAATGGGCACGTTGGTGACGGGCAAATTGATGGGCGGGGCGATATCAATTTTATTGAGCACCAAGATATGGGGCTTGTGTTTAATGGTGCCGTATAGGGTTTCTTCGGCGGCGGTCCAGCCCAGGGTGCCATCGATGGTTAGGAGGACTACATCAGCATTTTGGGCGGCGGTTTGGGAGCGTTCAATGCCCATTTTTTCCACCTGATCCGTGGCGTCTCGAATGCCTGCCGTATCTAGGACCTGGACGGGAATACCGCCGACCACCAGATGGGATTCCACCACATCGCGGGTGGTGCCTGGGAGGGCGGTGACAATGGCGCGATCGCAACGGCTCCAGGCATTGAGCAAACTAGATTTTCCCACATTCGGCTGGCCAATAATCGCCACTTTCAGACCGGCCCGCAGCAGTTCCCCTTGGGGGGCCGTGGCTAACGTATGGTCCAAGTCCGCCAGGATGCTCTCCAATTGATGACGCACATGGTCTTCATCCAACGGCGGCAGATCGTCAGCAAAATCAATTCGGGCCTCCACCTCCGCCAGCACATCTAAACAACGGCTGCGACATTGGCGAATGACCTCTGTCAATTTGCCCCGAATCCCCGCTAAGGCGGCTTGGGCTGCCTGGGGTGACTGGGCCCCGACTAAATCAGCGATGCCTTCGGCCTGGGTCAGATCTAAACGTCCATTGAGAAAAGCCCGCAGGGTGAACTCCCCTGGTGTCGCCAGCCGTGCCCCCTGGGCAATGCATAGTTGCAAGACCTGCTGCACCGCCATGATGCCGCCGTGGCAGTGAAATTCCACCACATCTTCGCGGGTGTAGGATCGGGGGGACCGCATGAGTAGCAGCAGGGCCTCATCCACGGTTTGCTGATGGTCGGGATGGGTGATGTAACCGTAGAGAATGCGATGGCTTTCCCACGGCCCTGGACTCTGGAAAAGCTGCTGGGCAATGGTAACGGCGGTGGCTCCCGACAGGCGCACAATGCCGACACTGCCCTGTTGCGGCACAATGGCGGTGGCGATCGCGGCAATGGTTTCTCCCTGTACCACCGTTTTCCCTGTCCTGGTCACCCGTGCTCTCCTGAGTTACTAATCATTTGCACCAACCTGGCACCCTACCCTATGCCACCTGGACCTCAGGGACATGAGGAAGCACTAACATCGCCTCTTTTGTCATAATTAATCCTAGTAGGTCATGACCGGTAGGATTGGCCCATGCATAATACCTGGGACGTCGTCCCTACTGTGCCCCCTATTATCCAAGGAATCCAGCTGTAGTGACTCCAAAAGGTTCTTTTAACGACAATCAACCCGGTGCTCGCAGTCTCCGACCCTTGCCCGGTCTCGCCCGGCATAAACGGTCTAAATTTCGGCGTCTGTTCAGGTATATCCATATACGCTTCATTCGCCTACGGAGTCATCCTAAAGTCATTGCCAGGGGACTAGCCGCCGGAGTGTTTGCCGGTAGCTATCCCCTATTTGGCCTGCAAATGTTGATAGCAGTTGCGATCGCAGCCACTATCCGAGGCAATAAAATCATTGCCGCCGCTGGCACTTGGATTAGTAACCCCCTGACCTACGCGCCGATTTATGCCTTTAACTATCAAGTGGGTCGCAGGATTTTAGGTCAATCTGCAACCACCAGTCTCAGCAATCGTTCTCCCCAGGAATGGATGAGCATTGGCTTTGACATTACCCTGGCATTAATGGTCGGTAGTACCGTTGTGGGCCTGATCCTATCCATCATTAGTTACTACGGCTGCCTCCGTTGGGCATATCATGTCAAGTCGAACCGTATTAATGGGTAGTTCTGCCGATCTTCCTCTAGTGTTAGCTTGAGTAAAAACCCGCTAATATAAGGAAATTAACTCAAAAACCTCCAGCAGCCTTTGCCATGCCCAGAATGGCGAAAATACGACAGGTTTCACCTGGACCGTGATTTAGTTTATGGGCCGCTACCCGTTACTAGGCATACTGTCTTTAGTTGCAAATTTTAGTTGCAAAAAGTGATCGCATGTAACTGTGAATTCAGTCTTCCTTTTGACAACCTTAGGCGATATAGATTAGGGTTCGTTTATTAGTACTAGCCCTTACTGTCAGTAAAAGACTTGTGCAACCATTAATTTCTCGTTCATCTAGCTAGCCAGTCAATCCTTACAGCGTTTCCCGAATTTCGTTTTTCCCTAGTGAAATGTTCCCCAACACAGCTTGCCACACCATCAAGTACCGCATTAGCTGCCAACGTAGCTCCAACAAGGCTACTCGTCTAACTTTTCGAGAAACTGCGCCCCGCAATAAAAATCGTCTCAAACCTTATCTTTATGCGGCTAACTACACCGTGAAAAGTGTTGATGATGCCTATCAGCTCTTGCGGGAGTACCTTTACACGAACGGTGTTACAGCTGTAGAAGAACTAACCTTTCCCAGTCGAGGAAAAATTGAGGTGATTCCTGGTGCTGCTTGGTGTGGTGTTCAGGTTAGTATTCAAGTCGATGGCGATGCCACCGATAAAGACGGTGACGTGGGTAATCGTTTAGCAAGCTAGCCACACCTAGTCAGATATTAAAATTGTTCGTCTTCGTAGTTTCCATCCATGGGAGCTGCATTATCCCGTTTAGAACCCAACAGGTCGAGACGCTCCACCCGAATCACAGGGCTAGAACGTTGTGCGCCTGTGGCCCGATCTTGCCAGCTATCAAGTTTCAGAGAGCCCACTACCCCCACTAGACTCCCTTTGCGGACATAGTTAGCGGCGACTTCAGCATTCCGCCCCCACAGCTCTAAATTAAACCAATCAGGCTGATCACTATTGCGAGTCCGTTTATTTACTGCAATGGTGAACTTGCACAGCACATTGCCCGACTCAAAATAACGGACTTCAGGATCTCGTCCTGCCCGACCTACAAGATTTACAACATTTAAACTCATCGCTCTTTTGCCCGCCACTGGATCAACTAACTATAGCAACCGGCTGAAGGCTTTCATCCGGTTGTGCCCCCATACCTACTGGAAGCTATTACATAGCTTTTAGTAGGTATGTTTTGAACTATGGACGCAAAGCCATATTTCAACCAATTTAATATGCAAGACAGACGCCGCTGCCTAGAATGATCCTTAATAAGTCATTCTCATCTCTATAAGCTAGCCTTCCTTTACTCTGGTCGAACAGTCTTTACCGGCAAATTAGAATCTCAGACCGTGTAACCTTGGAGTATGGTAAGTAACGCAGGTTGCACACAGCCTAATCTGGACTCACCACTTGTCAAAGCTAATTTTACTAGGATGAAATACCAGAGTTCAGTAGATTGGTAGTCTATACTCATAAACCTATCCAAATGTTCTAAGCGGGTCTATGTTAATCACTCCACCGACTTTTGGCCGTAATTACGGACTAGACTTGTAGATATAAAACGTAATAGAATCCATTCCGACTTAATTAGTCGTCCATTTGTTTTTTAATAGCTCGTTTGGGGGCACGTCTAACAGTGAGTTTACTCGATCGCTTTTCCTTCTCCCGTGACATGGGCATAGACCTAGGTACTGCCAATACCCTGGTCTATGTTTCGGGTAAAGGCGTTGTCCTACAGGAGCCCTCCGTTGTGGCCAGGGATAAGGACGGCAAGCCTCTAGCCGTCGGAGAAGAAGCCAAGCGCATGCTCGGACGTACCCCCGGCAATATCACGGCCCTGCGGCCCCTGAGAGACGGTGTGATTGCTGATTTTGACACCGCTGAACTGATGCTCAAGCACTTCATTAGGCGAGTCCACGAAGGGCGGGCCCTGGGTATGCCCCGCATTGTTATTGGCATTCCCAGTGGTGTGACCGGAGTGGAGCGTCGGGCTGTGATGGATGCAGCCTTACAGGCTGGTGCTCGCATGGTTTATCTGATCGATGAGCCAGTGGCGGCGGCTATTGGCGCCGGGCTGCCAGTGGCTGAGCCGACGGGCAATATGATTATCGATATTGGTGGCGGCACCACTGAAGTTGCCGTTCTCAGCTTGCAGGGCACCGTGCTCAGTGAGTCGGTCCGAGTGGCGGGTGATGAGCTGAGCGATTCGATTTCGCAATACATGAAAAAAGTTCACAACTTGGTCATTGGTGAGCGCACTGCCGAAGAAATTAAGATTAATATCGGCTCTGCCTATCCCAGTCCCAATGATGGCGAAATCGTTTTAGATGTCCGCGGATTACACTTACTGTCCGGTCTGCCTCGAACGGTGACTGTAAAAAGTGCTGAAATCCGCGAAAGTATGGCAGAACCTCTGTCGGTTATTGTTGAAGCTGTTAAGCGGACGTTGGAACGGACACCACCTGAGTTGGCAGCTGATATTATTGATCGGGGCATTATGCTCGCAGGAGGAGGAGCTTTGCTCAAAGGCTTAGATACTCTGATTAGCCATGAGACCGGCATCGTGGTCCACGTTGCGGCTGATCCTCTCAGTTGCGTAGTGTTGGGTACTGGCCGTGTGCTTGAGAACTTTAGTCAGATGGAGCGCGTATTTAGTGCCCGTTCCCGTGACCTATAGGGATTCTCTAGACGATTGACGACTATTTCTGCAAATTATAAAGATGTTTGCACTTAGACGATGGTGGGATAGATACGCGACAAGGGCAGGTGTAGCTACCCTTGTAATTGCTCTAGCCTGGGCCATGCGTCAGAGCCAGGGAGCAGTCATCTATGAAATCTATCAGGTGCTAACCTCTCCGCTGCAGCCAGGCTTGACTCAAGCGGAACGCTTGGAAAACGCTTATATCCTGGAGCTACAGCAGCGGGTCATTGAGTTAGAAAACCAAAACCAAAGCCTGCGAGACAACATTAGCTATGCCGAGAGCCAAGGCAAGGTAACCATTGCTGCCGTCATAGGACGTAGTGCCGATAGTTGGTGGCAGGAAATTACGGTCAATAAAGGCAGTTTGGCGGGCGTCACCGAGGGGGATACAGCCACTGGCCCTGGCGGATTGGTGGGGCGAGTTGTTAGTGTTTCTCCCAACACCAGTCAAATTTTGTTAGTGACTGATCCGACGAGTCAAATGGGGGTCAAAGTTAGCCGTAGCCGTGCCCTAGGAATTGTACGTGGCAACGTTGACGGTCGGGTTGTGATGCAGTTTTTTGAGACCACTCCAGACGTGAAGCCGGGGGATGTGATTGTCACGTCTTCCTACAGTCGATTATTTCCCCAGGGAGTCCCGGTCGGACGGATCGAAAGTATGGATTTGAAAAAGAGTCCGGCTCCTGAAGCGGTTATTCAACTGTCGTCCCCCCTGAATATTCTGGAGTGGGTAACGCTCCATCCGTTTGAGGCCAAAACCGACGTTAACGCACCTCCCGCAGAAATCATAGACGATGCCTCAACGCCGTAGCTCTAATCCCTTGCTAATCCCTCAGATATGAACTCATCTAAAGGGAAGACTACGCTTTCCGACTTTCAAAAAAACTGTCTTAACATTGCTATTATCGTTGGCTCAGTTTTAGTCTGTCTGCTCCTATCCCCCATGAGGTTTCCTGGGATTGAGCTGTTGGGGGTGGCCCCCAACTGGTTGCTGATCTGGGTTGTGATCTGGAGTATTCACCACCCCATTGTCGATGGGGCCATTGCCGGTATTGCCCTAGGTCTGATGCAGGATGGCCTTACCGGGCCTTTCCCCACCCATGCCCTGAGTCTAATGGCGGTAGGTATGCTGACAGCACGTCTACAGCGTCAGCGTATCATCCAGGAAAATGTCGTGCTGGTGGCCTTCATTGTCTTTGGCATGGCCGTGGTAGGGGCCACAGTCATCGCCCTACAAATGAGCGTTCGTCATTTGCTTTGGCCCAACTCGCCTTACCTGAATCTCTGGCAAATTTGGCGCACTCATCAGCGGGTGGCACTAAGCTCGGCGATCTTAAGTAGCTTGTGGACACCGGCCCTATACTACCCCCTTCATCGTTGGTGGAAAGGTTAGTCGGCTGGGTATTGCCACTACTAATACTGCTAATACTTTACTCGATGAGATTTAAGTCGAGTTGTTCTGAGGAGAGCTTTACGCTGCCTGTAGAACTTGGGTCATGTTTCGGCTTTGGACCGCCTGTAACAGAGTCGGTGCAATAGTGGTTGGTTGATATCGTTTTAAGTAATCGTAGCTACGAATGCCGTTGGTGAGGGCTACGGTGATCATTTCTGCCCGCTGTCCTGCAATGATATCGGCTTCAGTATCGCCGATCATACAGGTGGGCGATGTTTGATAGCCTTGGGATTTCTGCGCGGCAAGGGCACGCTCTAAGAGGGCTACCTTTTGCTCAGCTTGGTTGAGATGGGCTGCATTAATATCCGACGCGCCAAAGATTTCGTCAATATATTGGCTGAGATCATTGGCCTGCAGAAAAGCTTGTACCTGGCGTGGGTGTCGTAGGGTAACCAATACTAACCGTATGCCCATGCGTTTAAGCTGATGGATTGCGGTGTCAGCGCCGGGCTGTAGGGTATCCCACTGTAGCAGATGGGGATGGTTGACAATGCGCTGAACCTGCTGCAGTAGCGTGTCGATTAAGTCTGCGGGCACCCCAGAACGCATGGCAATATCGGTATCTGCTACCCGATTGCGCTTCATCCACCAAAACTGATTTTTTGAAAGAACTTGCAATGGCAAAGTTGCTGCGTGATGTTGTTGATAACTCGCTTGTAGGGTTGAAAGACCTAGCTTGTAGGTGCGATAGTAACGCTCCGAAACGTCCACAATCGGGCCATCAAAATCACAGAATAATACCTGTTTAGAAGGCATGGGTAACGAGGTCATCTGGTTAATAATGTGTGGCATAAAGGATTTGGGAAGGCGCATTCCAGGATCGTCTCTATGAATGATGGATAGATGAAGAATTGTCAAACTACTTAATGTTTCTTTACTTTATCAAGGGAAGCAGGAACCTGCCCAGTGGCATAAAAAGAAAATAAAGTGTCACAGTCTTCAGATATCTTGTGGCGTCATTCTTGTGACTAGAGAATATCTGAATCCCTCTTTAGCCTGGGTAGAGCTGAATTCCAAGCTTAGACTATCCGGCATCTCGATCTAACACTATTGTGACAGGGCCATCATTTTCAATCGAGACTTGCATGGTGGCTCCAAATCGCCCTGTTTCTATCTGTAATCCACTTTGTTGCAGCTTAGCCACAAACTGTTCATATAACTTAATGGCCTGGGCAGGTGGGGCTGCCTGGGCAAATGATGGCCGTCGTCCTTTGCGACAATCACCATAGAGCGTAAACTGACTAATCACCAGTAGGGCTCCCTGAGTATCTTGCACTGAAAGCTCAAACTGACCTGTGTCAGCCGTAGGGAAAAGCCTTAATCCTAGGCACTTTTGTGCCATCCAGTGGAGTTCTGTTTCCGTATCAGTGGCGGCAAACCCCACCAGTAGGGTGAGTCCTCGACCAATGCGACCCACCACTGCGCCGTCTACAACGACTTGGGATGCTGTGACCCGTTGAATGACGACGCGCACTAGCGACCAAAACCATTGCCGCGATTTGGTTTGGATTCTAGGCAAAAGCATTTCTCGATTTCAGTTTTCAGAAAATCATGATCGAGATTCTGCCCAATTAGCACTAGTTGGGTTTTCTGGGGCCGTCCGTTCCATTCTTCGTCTTCTAGGGAAAATCGTTTACCACTGAGGTGAAAGATATGGCGTTTTTCGCTTTCGTCGAACCACAGGATGCCTTTAGCGCGAAAGACATTTTCAGGCAGCTTGTTATCTAAGAACTGTTGAAACTTGCGAATCGCTAGGGGCTGATCCCGCGCAAAGGAAATTGAGGTAAAACCGTCGACGTCTAGGTGGGAGTGGCCATGTTCATGGCTGTGGCCTTCATGATCGTGGTCGTCATGCTCACAGTGACCGTGGTCATGATCACAATCGGTGTGATCATGCTTTGTATGCTGGCTTACTGCTTGTGGGTTGGCGGTGGGGGCATGATCGTGGCCGTCGTGTTCGCCATGGCCATGGTCATGGTCACAATTAGCGTGGTCGTGGTGGTCGTGGTGGTCGTGGTGGTCGTGGTGGTCGTGGGTTTCTGGTTTGGAGGTGTCAAAGTACTGGTCGGACTCAAACAGACCCACGCTCAAAATCAGGGGCAGAGGCACCTGAGCCTGGGTTGTGCGCAAAATGCGAGCCCCTTCTTTGATGTCACGAACCTTTAGTTCTAGCCGGTCTAAATCTCCCTCATCAACTAAATCTGTCTTGTTGAGCAGAATAATATCGCCGTAGGCAATTTGGTTGTGAGCGGCTTGGCTATTGAACAAATCAACGCTGTAGTTCTCTGAATCCACCAAGGTGACAATGGAATCTAGGCGGGTGAGATCCCGCAGTTCGGTGCCTAGGAATGTGAGGGCGACGGGCAGGGGATCGGCCAGTCCGGTGGTTTCTACCACTAGATAGTCAATCTTGTCCTTGCGCTCTAGGACTTTATAGACGGCCTCGAGCAGATCGTTATTGATGGTGCAGCAAATGCAGCCATTGCTCAGTTCCACCATGGTGTCGTCACCGGTGGTGATGAGTAAGTCGCTGTCAATGCCGATTTCCCCGAACTCGTTGACCAAAACGGCCGTTTTCAGACCCTCTTGGTTGGTCAAGATGTGGTTGAGTAGGGTGGTTTTGCCGCTACCCAAAAAGCCGGTAATGATGGTTACGGGCAATCCGTGTTTGGAGTCATCCATCCGTTTTTGGGGCGCTGATATTGCCGCAGTCATAGGGGATTTTTGGAGGGTTAGATAGTCAGTCAGTGGTAGCTCCTATTATCTCGTATTTAGTTAGAACTTGCGGTTTAGCCTTTACTGAAGTAAAGATTTCGGCTTTTTATCCTCGGTTCTTAACGGTCATTACTTCCACAATGGTCAGGGCGCGATCGCTGGGAATGTCTAGAATGCGGTAAAGATCGTCAAGAAACGCTTGCTCCTGGGGGGTAACGTTGCCGTCAGCTAGGACTAAATCGGTGGCGAGGGCAAAGGCTGTGGGTTTGAGTTCAATCGGTAGGGCTGTATTGGCCGACTCCACTAATCGACTGGGACCATGCTGCTGCAATTGCTGTAGCAGGCTATCTTTCATCCGGTTGATCATTTCGTTGGAGTAGCTTTTGAAAAGTCGCATCCGGCTTAGGAGCATATCCATTTCCAGACCTTCTTGGTCGGAGAGGTAGCCGTCGGCTGCGATCGCAACCAAACAAATAGCCGCCAACGCTTCTGCTGGCGTAAGGGATTGCGACTCTGGCAATGGGTCAAAAACCTGATCAAATAGCCCCATAACACCCTAAGAAATAAGATTGGATGCCGGATACCGGTCCAGACTTCCAGACTTATTGTGAAACATCATGGCCCCAAACAAAAAGGAGAAGCTGATCCAGCTTCTCCTTTTTGTTTGGGGGGCTCATATGGGGTTTACCCTAGCCCCCATTAGGGACGGAACCATTAACCTCTAAGCCATCTGACGCATTTCATCTTCTAGCTGCTGCAACAAATGGGTGTTGCCTTGTTCACGGGCCACCGCAATGCGATGCTCCAAAGAGCGTTGGATACTCTCACTATGGCTGCGAGCAGCCTCATGGAGCAGCTGTCGACGCTCATCCATCAAGGGAGTGAGTTCTGCCAATTTACGCTGGAAAGCTGAAAATACCGACTTAAAAGGAGTCTGTTCAACTGACTGACGCTGTCCATGGCGGTCAGTTTGGTAGGCTGCGCCGCGATAAACTAGCACAGATTGAGGCTGGGGAAAGGGCACATGACGCACATAGCTATAGCGATGGCTACGGCCACGGTACTTGCACAGAATGTCGCTTTCAGAAACCTCTAACATCGGCGGATTGTGGTCGTATTTGACACCACGGTAGGTAAGTTTCATCGGTGTGTCTCCTCCTGAATGAGCACTACTAATAGGAATTAGTGCGTTCCTTCGAGCTGCGTAAATACTCTATAAGTAAAGATGTAAACGTTGCTCTACTTCCGTCTCACCGCCCCAGCAAAGGGCAAAGTTATGGAGATGAACGAGGATGTGTTCTGTATCTATTTTTACCGTTTTGCGCTGAAGTTAGCAACTCCTGATATTTCACATCAGAAACTCTGAACAGTCGATTTATCAGGGATTTTCTGGATTTTGTTCATTTCAACGGATAAAAATGTGTCAAAACTTCATGACTTTCGTTGCGGCTGTTCATGACTTAAAAGGAGGTTATGTTTTTTTGTTTAATTGCTTTGGAGGTTTCTCCCCCCAGGTTAACCAGGGGATTTTCCCAGCCATCGGGCCTGACGGATGGTCTATGCTGAAGGAAAACATATTCGCAAAAATTAATATTTGACTTGCTGTTTTTGGTATTTCTATGAAATGCACCATCAACCGTCGGGCTCAGTTTTCCGCCAGCCATCGTTACTGGTTGCCTGAGTTAAGTGACGATGAAAATCAGGCCAAGTTTGGTCTGTGTACCCGTGCTCCGGGGCATGGGCACAACTATGAGTTGTTTATCTCCATGGCAGGTGAGCTTGACGAGTACGGCATGGTGCTCAACCTGTCGGATGTAAAAAAAATTATTCAGCGTGAAGTGACCAGTCAGTTGGACTTTTCGTATTTGAACGATGTGTGGCCTGAGTTCCAGATTGAGCGACCTGAGGCAGGATTGACCACCACCGAGAATATTGCCCGGGTAATTTGGCAGCGACTGGCCCCCCACTTACCCATTACCAATGTCCAGCTGTTTGAAACCTCCACCCTCTGGGCCGATTATCAAGGAAACGCCATGGAAGCTTATTTATCTATCTCTACCCATTTCAGTGCCGCCCATCGATTGGCTCTGCCCTCACTGACGCTGGAGCAAAACCGCGAAATCTATGGTCTTTGTGCGCGGGTTAACGGTCATGGCCATAACTATCATCTAGAAGTGACCATCAAGGGTGAAATGAACCCCCGTACGGGCATGATTGCCGACCTAGTAGAGTTCCAAAATGCCGTTAACACCCACGTGGTGAAACCCTTCGACCACACGTTTTTGAATAAGGATATTCCTTACTTTGCTGAGGTGGTACCCACCGCTGAGAATATTGCGGTGCGTATTTGTGACTTGCTACGGGAACCGATTAAGCAAATTGGAGCCAGTCTACATAAGGTAAAGCTGATCGAGAGCCCCAACAACTCGGCTGAAGTCTATTGTGAGGAAACGTCTGCTCCCAGAGTCTCTTTTGCTAAGGAAACCCCTGAGCTAACTGCTGTATAGGCTCGGAAAAATTTCTACTAGTAAAAAAACACTAGTTTTGATGCTGACCAATCAGCAAACCCATCGTCCCATCGAGCGTCATTACGTCATCCCAAGGAAGTTATGCCTACGGGATCGCCACAGGCAGTTTACTGCTGTACATTCATGGGGATCGCCACGCGCTTACGTAGGGACTGGGCCCGTCGCTTAGCTGTCATGTTATTAGGTTCCACTTTAAGGGCCTGTTCGTAACTTTCTAAGGCTTGCACGGTGAGTTGCTTCTTTTCGTAGCTATGGCCCAGATTATTCAGGGCGGTCACATAGCCCGGTGTGATTTTGAGGGCAGCTTTGTATTGGCGAATGGCTAAGTCAAACTGGCCTTGGGCAAAGTAGGAGTATCCTAGGGCGTTGAAAATGAGTGGTGCGTTTTCTTGTTCTTCTTCTTCCGTGAGGGCTTTTAGGGCCTGCTGCATGTAGAGGGCGGATTGGGAAAAGAGCTTTTTATCTAGCAGTAAGCTGCCGAGTTCGTAATATTCTTGGGCGGTGCCTTTTTCTTTGGTGAGTTTATTTTGCAGACGGCCCAAGGTCGTCTCAACTCGTCGAGTCTTGAAGACTTGGCGAATGATGAAAAAGGCTGACAGTCCTAGCAGCGTTAGCAAGATGCCAAGGTACGTCAAAAACAGGGTGCTATTTTCCATGAACTCGCTTAATCGGTTATTGCGTACAGTGGTGGTCTGGAATATTCTCCCATGGTAGCTACCGTAACCCCCAGTGGGCAGCCCGATCTTGTAACCAACCTTCTTCATCCCATTGGCGCAGGGAATGATTAATGGCTTGGCGTAACTCGCTATGCTGAGTTCCTTTGGGAATTGCGATCGCAACCGGTTCTACAGAAATCACCTGATCCAGTAGTCGGTAGCGGCTATTTTGCTGCTGCCAGCCCGTTAGTAATGACACATCTCCCGCAAAGGCATCTACCTGATCCCGGTCCAGTTCCGTAATGGCCTCTTCATAGGAGGAAACCATGACTAGACTGGCGTTGGGCAGTTGCTGGCGGACATGGGCCAGGGTGCTGGAATCTTGGAGCACGGCAATTCGGTGTAGATCGTCAAGATCAGCTACCTGGGGGGATGTGGTGATAAACCCGGTGCCGTCTAAATAGTAGGGCAGGCTAAAGCTGGTAATGCGCTGACGTTGGGCGGTGACGGTGATGGATGCGATCGCAATATCCACATCCCCATTGACCACCCCATTGAGCCGCTCTCCATTGCTCACCGGGCGAAACTCCACAGCGGTTTCATCCCCAAGTAGATCCAAGGCCAATCGACGGGCAATATCAATTTCAAACCCACTCAGCTCACCGTTGACATCCCGATAGCCCAGGGGATACCAGTTATCCTTAACCGCCACAATCAGCCGACCACGGGATTCAATCTCAACTAATTCTGCCGCATTAACAGTTGGGGGCACAGTAACCTGTGCCCCCAACTGTAAACCTATAGCCAGCAAACATCGCCACATATGGCGGTACTAGCCTTTTTTACCAGCTAACTCGACCACCTTGGTAAAGGTGCCCGGATCCAACACGGCCATTTGGGCCAGCATCTTGCGATTAATTTCAATATTCGCCGTTTTTAGGTCGCCAATCAAGCGGCTGTAGGTAGTGCCGTTAAGACGAGCTGCCGCATTGATGCGAGTAATCCACAGTCGGCGGAAATCCCGCTTCCGATTTCGGCGGTCACGATAGGCATACCGCAAGGCTTTCATTACCTGCTGGTTAGCCGTACGGAAAAGTTTAGAGTGGGAGCCCCGATATCCCTTTGCAAGCTTGAGGATTTTCTTGCGGCGCTTGCGAGCTACATTGCCGCGTTTTACACGTGCCATACTAGGTGGTTATTTAGCTAGAAAAACAATTGAATTGAAATTATCTGTAAGGTGATTGCAGGCAGTCATCTTACAAATAAGGCATCATCCCTTCGATGTTGGGAATATCAGCATCTACCACAACGGCTTTCTGGGATAGACGATTTTTACGGCCAGCTGACTTATGCTGTAGCAAATGGTTCTTAAACGCCTTACGACGCATAATTTTGCCACTTCCGCTGCGGCGGAAACGCTTGGCAGCTGCCCGACGGGTCTTAAGCTTGGGCATGGTTTTACGGTTTTACGTTTAAATGTTTAACCGGTCTTACAACGGTTTTTCACGGCTTACCAGTTTACTACGTTCATAGTGCTTGCTTCAATAGCCCAGCCAAGAATGATCTGAAATGGCCATCGGGCGCTAGCCGGTTACATTAGACTCAACCCATGTCGAGCAACAGGAAATCACCCATGCAGTTAGTGGTTTTAGGTGGCCCAGGTTCGGGCAAGGGCACCCAAGCAAAAAAACTCAGCGATCATTTTGGCATCCCATGGATTTCCACGGGAGACGCGCTAAGGGCAGAAATTGCCGCTGACTCAACGCTAGGGCAGCAAGTGTCGGAAACCTTGGTGCGGGGTGAACTGGTGTCGGATAACGTGATGATCGATTTGATTAAAGTCCGTTTACAGCAACCTGATGTCGCCCAGGGTTGGATTTTGGATGGCTATCCTCGCACCGCCTTCCAAGCCGAAGAACTGGATTTTTTCCTAGATACCCTCACCCTGCAGGTGAATTATGTCATTTGGCTAGAGCTACCGGCCCACTGTCTGATCGAACGCTCTGAAAATAGGGGAGCGATTGATGATAACCCTGAAGCACTGCGTCGTCGCATTGAAACCTTGGCCGCCATCACCCTACCCATGTTGGAATACTATGACTATCGTCAACGACTGTTGCGGGTGGATGGCAACCAATCCCCGGATGATGTGAAGCGGGACATTTTGGCAGGGATTAGCTAGTTGGGCTGCCCTAGTGATTCTTTACCATTGTGCGGCCCCAACCTCTGGCACAATGGCCCTGAATTGATCTTGTCTAAGAACGACCTATGACTATCCACCCCAAACTCCACCAAGCTTTTGCCCAGGGCCATGCGCTCAAAATTATTAGTGGTTTGACTAACTTTGATCGGACCAACGTTTTGGCCGTGGCCCAGGCGGCTCAGCAGGGCGGTGCCACATTTGTGGACATTGCTGCCGATGCTGATCTTGTGCGGCATGTGGGCCAGCATATTAGCCTGCCGATCTGTGTTTCCGCGATTGATCCTGAAGCATTTCTAGCGCCGGTGGCTGCCGGTGCAATGCTGATTGAAATCGGTAACTTTGATGCCTTCTATGCCCAGGGACTGACCTTTGGAGCCAAGGATGTGCTGGGGTTAACCCAGCGTACCCGTGAGCTATTGCCCCACATCCCGCTGTCGGTGACCGTCCCCCATACCCTGCCGTTAAACGAGCAGGTGCAGCTCGCCGAAGACCTGGTCAACCTAGGGGCAGACATCATTCAAACCGAGGGCGGTACCAGCACTCAGCCCATCCATGCTGGGAGTATAGGATTGATTGAAAAAGCCACCCCCACCTTGGCGGCGGCCCATGCCATTTCCCGAGCTGTGAGGATACCCGTGCTCTGTGCCTCTGGTATTTCGGATGTCACGGCCCCCATGGCGATCGCGGCGGGAGCTGCAGGTGTGGGTGTAGGCTCTGCAGTGAATAAGCTGAATAACGAAATTGCCATGGTTGCCGCTGTTCGCAGTTTGCGTGAATCGTTGCGGACGGTAACCCGTTCGACGGCCACAGTGTAAGGCCCTGTCTAATATTTAGAACTGGAACGGCGATCTAAAACCTTTCCAGTTCTATCGCCTGTCCTCAATCTATCGGACTGGCCAGTTTGATGGCCAGTCCGATAGATTGAGGACAGCTATTGTCATGGTTGTGTAGTGGTTGACACGGGAAAAACATGGGCAAACCACGGATTCGACCCATTGTCCTGGGATTGATTCAGCACCAGGGACATCTTTTTGTTAGTAAAGGTATCGACAAGGTTACAGACCAGGCGTTTTACCGTTTCTTAGGTGGGGGCATTGACTTTGGTGAAACCAGTATCGATGCCCTCAAGCGGGAATTTCAAGAAGAAATCCAGGCGGAACTGACCAATATTGAATATTTAACCTGTTTGGATAATCTTTTTACCTGCCATGGCAAACCTGGTCACGAGCTAATCCAGCTGTTTCGGTGTGATTTTGTCGACCCTGATTTTTATCATTTGGACCAGACCTATACCTTGATCGAAGGTGAGGATCGCCATGATGCGATCTGGATCCCGACAGATCAGGTGCAGGCAGGGGTACTAAACCTAGTACCTGAAAATTGCCATGCCTATATTTATGACTAAATTTATGACTCACCCTGATGGTTAGCTTTATGGCTGGGGCCCATAACTGGAGTCTGGGTGCTCTACATGGCCTGCTGTAGCAGGGTGGAAATCTGACGATTGCCCTGGGCCCTGGCCAAGCTTAAGGCACTGACTCCGCGCTCGCTGATGCGTGGATTAGCGCCATGATTCAATAGCAAGCTGACCAGTTCGATATTACCCATTTCCACTGCCCGGTACAGCGGATCTGCTTGGTTGGGGTCAGCGTTTCCCTCCAGTAGGAGCTGGGCAATGGCGATATTGCCAGATTCAACGGCTTTGTATAAGGGGGTAACTCCGGCCACCTGGGCATTGGCATTTGCTCCGCCCTGCAGTAGCAGTCTGACAATGGGAATGTTCCCCATTTCGGTGGCGCGATATAGCAGGGGGACACCGTAGTTAGTGCGGCGGTCGGGAGATGCGCCCGCATTGATCAAAATCTGTACTAGCTCGATATTGCCCATGTCAACGGCCCGACCCAAGGCGGTTTGTCCGCTTGCGCTGACCACATCTACTTCGGCCCCTCGGTCCACTAGGAGCTGAACCATGCCCTGGTTGCCCTGTTCGGTTGCGATCGCAACAGGATAGCCCACGTAGCGATTGCCCGTATCTACGTTGGCCCCCTGATCTAGGGCTAGTTTTGTCCGTTGGACATTGCCACTTTGAACAGCCTCTAACAGCTGTTGATCCAGGGATGGCAACCCAGCCTGCAACGAGTCTGCCTGGGCCATAGATTCAGCCAGTACTGATACCAGCCGTGTCGACTGTATTTGCATGAGTTGAGGATTCAGTGCGCTGATGGCCAATAGAGCACTGGCCCATTGAAGGATAGAGGTGCTTTTCACTATGGGTTCTAAACAGCAACATATCTACAGTCCATCAATGTCATCCTAAAGTTTCCCCTAGCCATAAAAGCCCACTAGCCTTCACTTTCCCCTTATCCATATAAGGCTTCATTCCTATTAGGGGGTGGTTATCCGTATGGTTAAATATGTGCGCCCAATAAAATAGGGGCGGCTGCGAACAACCTCCCCTACTCAATGAATCCTAACGGGCCGTTATCGCCACTGGCTGCTATCGAAACATGCTGCTGACAGAGCTTTCCTCGTGGATGCGCCAGATGGTTTCCCCCAGCAAGTTAGCAATGGTCAAGGTGGTGAGCTGGGCAAATTGCCGATCTGGGGGCACAGGGATGGTATTTGTCACAATCACCTCTTCAAAAATGCCGCTGGATAACCGTTCGACCGCAGGTGGGGAAAATACAGCGTGGGTAGCACAGGCATAAACCTGGCGGGCTCCCTGGGCACGCAGTAACCTCGCCCCTTCAGAGATAGTGCCACCTGTGTCGATCATATCGTCCACAAGGACGGCGGTTTTACCCTCCACATCCCCAATCAAATTCATTACTTCAGCCACATTGTGGGCCTGACGTCGTTTATCAATAATGGCCAATGGCGCATCATCTAAACGTTTAGCGATGGCGCGGGCACGGGCCACCCCACCCACATCGGGAGACACCACAACTAAGTCACTGAGACGTTTGCTGGCGAGATAATTGACCAATACGGGAGCACCATATATGTGATCGCAAGGGATATCGAAATACCCTTGAATCTGAGAGGAGTGTAAGTCCATCGCCAGAACACGGTTAGCGCCAGCTTGGGTAATGAGGTTAGCCACTAACTTGGCCGTAATGGATTCGCGACCAGCTGTCTTACGATCGGCACGGGCATAACCATAGTAGGGAATAACCGCTGTAATCTGACGGGCGGAAGCACGTCTACAGGCGTCGATCATGATGAGTAATTCCATCAGATGATCGTTGACCGGTCGACATGTGGGTTGAATCAGGTAAACATCACATCCACGGATGGACTCCTGGATTTGAACATACAGTTCACCATCGGCAAACTGCTTACGGACCATAGGTCCTAAGTCCATTCCTAGGTAGCGTGCAACTTCTTTAGAGAGAGCTGGATTGGATGAGCCCGAAAATAACTTCAGGCGACTCTTGTCTTCCAAAGTTGGCAGGGTGGCTGTAGCAGGCAGTGTTGCAGAGCTGATCACGGCAGGCCCTCGAATCATACTTGGCGAGTTCATGCAAATCGTAACATCGGTCTTAGAAAAATCTGAGCGTATTTTTCCTAAGTGAGATATTTCTTCGAAGCACCCTGGCATCTAACTGATATGTAGGAATTAGCGGCATAGCCAAATCCCATATATCGATAGCTCCATAGGCTAGATTATTTACCTACTTTATTGGCATTACACTTTATTGGCATTACATCGGATAACCTTTC
Source organism: Leptothoe sp. PORK10 BA2 (assembly GCF_034932105.1). Classification (NCBI taxonomy): domain Bacteria; kingdom Bacillati; phylum Cyanobacteriota; class Cyanophyceae; order Nodosilineales; family Cymatolegaceae; genus Leptothoe; species Leptothoe sp. PORK10 BA2. The sequence continues at coordinate 47,180 of NZ_JAYGIG010000011.1, forward strand.
AGTAATATCTCTGATTGCCCTAATGGATCTAAGACAATAAGACTGTGACTAACACAGCGGACAAATGCTTGCAAAGTTGGGCAATGAGTGACCATAGACGCCAGAGATTTTATATCTGAACTACCCAAGCATTGTCTGCATGTGATGACACCTAATCGATCTAGGGATGCTCGATGCTAATGCAAGGTTTTATCGTTCTAACCTAAACCCGCTCTTGTGCAGACATTTAGATGGTAGATGGCGATAAATCCACGGAATTTTAAAGAAATTTTTAAAGAAGACAATCGCTTGAGCCTTAAAGCCCATGCAAGTAAATTGTATCTTTGAATACAAATATGAGGCTAATCATATCAGAACTATTAGCCGTTAGTACAGTAATTGCTTTGGCTAATTTTTGAGGGTAAACCCATCGGGGACAGGGGCATCCTGCCAGGATGTTTGAGATTAAATCAGGCTGGGGATTCGCCCTGCCCAGAAGGTTAATCGATCAGCCATTCCGAAGCTCGTCTGCCCAAATCAATGGGAATGCTTACCGCTTTACCTAGCCTGGGGCGTTCCTTGGTTTGCTCAATGGCCGTTTGAATCTGAGTTAAACAACCCATCGCTTCTAGGTACAGCACAATGTCTTTTAAATGGGCCAGATATTCCTCCTCCTCCATGGGAAAAGAAACCTGTTCTAAGTAGCGCCACATGACTTGGAAAAAGACCTTGGTGGAGGTTTTACGGATTTGTACATCAAATGAGTAACCCCATTTATCGATCAGTAAGTTTTGGAAATCTTCGGGGGTCATAGCTCATTTATGGGGGCTCTTTTACATTTGTTTACACGATTTCAGATAGCGAACTATTCCTCGGTCAAGGTTGGAATGCCGTTCTTTAGCTCTCAAAGTACCGTTCTTTACGGTTGATCAGCTCCCATGGTGATAGCCGAATCAAGGGGGTTTGGGGCTTGTTCTGGATTTCACTACGGTGTGGACATTTGGCAAATAGCCGCTTTGGGACAACGATTGTAACGGCTAAACCCTGAGAAGAAAGGTTTATCTGAGACGGCAAAATGTAATAATACTCATAGCAATTTACAAACTTCTGTGACGGTACGGGCTGAAAATGTTGTCTGGCCAACGTTCACAAGCTTGTTTGCGCTGGGCAATGCAGCCTTTAGATTCATACTCGCATATATAGTCTGATAGTTATGGCTCAAGCTTCTGGAAACCCTGATGTCCCTGATTTAGGGCGTCGCCAATTTATGAATCTGCTCACATTCGGAGCAGCAACTGGTACGGCTGTGGGTGCTCTTTACCCCGTTGTGAAGTTTTTTTTGCCCCCGAGCAGTGGCTCGACTGGTGGCGGTCTCGTCGCTAAGGATGAACTGGGCAACGATGTGATCGCTAGCAGTTATTTGAAAACCCACGGCGCTGGTGACCGCTCTCTGGTTCAAGGTCTGAAGGGTGATCCAACGTATTTAGTTGTAACTGATGATGGTGCCATTGATAGCTACGCTGTCAATGCAGTCTGTACTCACTTAGGCTGTGTGGTGCCTTGGAATGCGGGTGCAAATAAGTTTATGTGCCCCTGCCACGGTTCTCAGTATGACTCTGCCGGCAAGGTGGTTCGTGGCCCGGCTCCCCTATCCCTGCCCTTGGCTCAAGCGGATGTGGGCAGTGATGACAAGGTGGTTTTGAGCCCTTGGACCGACACTGACTTTAGAACAGGCGATGCTCCCTGGTGGGCTTAGGCTTTCTATTTTTCTTGATTTCTCTCTACGTACTTGAATTGCTGGCGTGTGACGGATGAAATTTAATTTTTTAGGCGTGTTCAATAAGCTGGCTAAGGCCATTGTCTCTAGTGCTGTGGTTGCGATCGCAACCCTGGGGCTAGTAATGACTAATGCCCAATCGGCAGCCGCTTACCCCTTCTGGGCTCAAGAAAACTATGCAGTACCTCGGGAAGCCACTGGCAAGATTGTTTGTGCCAACTGCCACCTAGGTAAAAAGACCACTCAAATTGAAGTGCCCCAGGCGGTACTCCCCGACACCGTTTTTGAAGCGGTGGTTAAGGTGCCCTACGACCTCGATGCTCAGCAGGTATTGGGCGACGGTAGCAAAGGAGGTCTGAATGTAGGTGCTCTACTGATGCTGCCCGATGGGTTCACCTTGGCTCCTGAAGATCGCATTCCTGAGGAAATGAAGGAAGAGATTGGCGGTACCTTCTATACTCCTTACGACGACGAGCATCCCAACTGGCTGATCGTAGGCCCGGTGCCCGGTGAACAGTATCAGGAAATTATTTTCCCGGTACTTTCCCCCGACCCTAATGCTGATCAGAACGCTCACTTTGGTAAGTACCAGATTCATGTTGGTGGTAACCGTGGCCGTGGTCAGGTATATCCAACGGGTCAGGCCACGAATAATGTTGTTTACACTGCTTCCAAGGGCGGCACCATTACCGATATCGTCAAGGGTGACTACAGTACTGAAGTGACCATTCAGACTGCCGATGGTGTAATCGTCACTGAAAGTCTTCAGCCCGGACCAGAGCTGATTGTGTCCAAGGGTGATGCAGTGGCAGCGGGTGCTCCCCTGACTAACGACCCCAATGTGGGTGGTTTTGGTCAGCACGACACTGAGATTGTTCTACAGAGCCCCAACCGCATTAAAGGCCTTTTGGCTTTCCTAGCGGCTGCTGCTTTGACTCAGGTTATGCTGGTGCTGAAGAAGAAACAGGTTGAGACTGTTCAAGCGGCAAATGTGACCTTCTAAGGACGGTTTGGCTGCTCAACTCAGTTCGGAAATTTAATGGGGAGGGTGCCTTGGGCATCTTCCCTTTTTTAATGGGAAATGTTGATGGGAAATTGTATGGGATATCCTCCGAGAGTTAGGGAAACGCTTTCTCGGTATCGCCGCTGTCCCAAAGGGCTTACCATGGGAGACGATTAGGCCGAAAGGCCATGAGCCGTTAACTTTCCTTTTCAATGAGCGTAGTCCTTTACAACACCCTGTCTCGCCGCAAAGAACCGTTTCAGCCTTTGATTGCTGGGACCGCCAAGATTTACTGCTGCGGTGTGACGGTGTATGACTACTGTCACCTGGGCCATGCTCGCTGCTATGTGGTTTGGGATATTGTCCGTCGCTACCTACGGTGGCGGGGCTATGACGTGCTATATGTGCAAAATTTTACGGATATTGATGACAAAATTTTGAACCGTGCCCGTCAAGAAGGGACCACCATGGAGGCCATTTCCCAGCGTTACATTGAGGCCTACCACGAAGATATGGCTCGGCTCAATATTCTAGAAGCTGACGAATATACCTATGCCACCCACACCCTGGATGGGATCAAGCGGCTGATTGGGGAACTGGAGCAAAAGGGTTATGCCTATGCCGCTGGTGGCGATGTTTACTATAAAGTGCGTCAGTTTAAGGGCTATGGCAAGCTCTCAGGTCGCAAGCTAGATGACATGCAGGCCGGGGCCAGTGGTCGTGTGGGTGGAGATGAGACGAAAAAACAGGACCCGTTTGACTTTGCCCTATGGAAAGGGGCAAAGCCGGAGGAACCGGCCTGGGATTCCCCCTGGGGGGCAGGGCGACCGGGTTGGCACATTGAGTGCTCGGCCATGGTGCGCGATCGCTTGGGGGACACCATTGATATTCACATGGGGGGCGGGGATCTTACCTTTCCCCACCATGAAAATGAAATTGCCCAGTCGGAGGCGGCTACGGGGAAGCCCCTCTCCCAGTATTGGATGCACAACGGCATGGTGAATGTGAATGGGGAAAAGATGTCCAAATCTTTGGGTAACTTCACCACCATTCGGCAGCTGCTGGATGATGATGACGGACTGCATCCCATGGCCCTGAGGCTATTCCTGTGCCAGGCTCAGTACCGCAAGCCGGTGGACTTTACGGCGGATGCGATCGCATCCGCCACTAAAAGCTGGCAAACCTTCAAAGATGGTCTGTTGTTTGGCCATACCCATGGCCCCCAGCTAAATTGGGCTGACACCGTCCCCCTAGAACTCAACCGAGGGAGCGAGGTAGTACAGCGATTCCAGTCAGCGATGGATGATGACTTCAATACCTCTGAAGCCATAGCTGTCCTGTTTGAACTGGCCAAGGAATTGCGCCGCCAAGGCAACCTTTTGGTGCATGAGGGCAAAACCGATGGAGATAGCGTCTACCTCCAACATCAGTGGAGCACCCTGGTGGGTCTAGCCCAGGTGCTGGGTATAGAAGCCACACCGGACAGTAGCCCCAACCTCCAGGCAGGCCCCAGCGATGCTGAAATTGCCACCTTGATTGAACAACGATTGGCCGCTAAAAAGGCTAAGGACTTTGCCCTGTCGGATCAAATTCGGGATGATTTGACCGCCCAAGGAATCACGTTGATCGATAAGCCCGGCGGTGTAACGGAGTGGCATCGTTAGAATGCCCGAGCTCCAGTTTCTGGAGTTTCAGCTTCTGGAGTTCCAGTTTCTGAAGTTCTAGTTAATTGAATAGGAGATCGCCATGCTTGTTATCCTGCCTATCAGATCATGGAGTCGCAGTCTTTAAAGGCCATACTCCTCAAGCACCGCATCATCCAAATCATCCACGGAAGCCGCATCCATAATCTCTGAACACATATCGTGCAGATCTTGATGGCGTTGCCGACGGGACGTGCGGCGATATTTCTTGGCCTCTAGCTTGGGCTCATGCATTACCTGGCCATCGCTGCCCATTTTCACTTTTTCACTGGCTTCCATATCCGGGCGATGGTCCAGCTGTTGCTGGTGCTGTAGCACCTCATCCAATAAGGATAGGTAGTAGCCGTAGCGTTCCCAGTCCCCTTTGACGCCACAGCCCGGCTCATCTCGATGGAGGCAGTTGTTGAACTGACATTGGCCTCGGCGCTGACGCACCTCCGGGAAGCAGTCCATTAATGTCTCCACCGTGCAGGTGACATCGGGTTGATTAAACCCAGGGGTGTCGGCTAGCAGCCCCCCCGTGGGTAGCTCAAACAGTTCCACATGGCGGGTAGTATGACGTCCTCGGCCCAGCTTGCCGGATACCGTATTGGTGCGGGCTTCCACATCGGGCACCAGACGATTTAAGAGGCTGGATTTACCTACCCCTGAGGGTCCGGCCACAACGCTCACCCGATGCTGCAAGGCCTCCGTCAGGGGCCGGGGAAGATTTTTATCATTCCGTACGCTGATCAGTAGAGGGTCATAGCCCCAACTCCGCAGTCGAGTCTGCCAATGGTCGATGGCTGACCCAGGCAACAAGTCTTGTTTATTCAGACACAGGGTGACGGGAATGCCGGTGGACTCTGCTTTGACTAAAAATCGACTGAGTTGGGCGGGGTCTAGGTTCGGTTCGGCGAGGGCAAATACCAGCAGAATTTGGTCCACATTGGAAATCGGTGGACGGTCAAGCAGGTTAGAGCGGGGGTGGATGGTTGCGATCGCGCCACGGCAATCCTGCCAATCCATCTCCTCCACCAGCACCCGATCGCCCACCACCACCTGCTGCCCGAGCTTTTTCAACCGGGCTCGACGGGTACACAAAAAATAGAGTGGTTTGGGCCCCTCTAAAGCCAGCCTTACCTGATAGTAATTTGCCTGACAAGCAACCACTGTACCTAGTGCAGATAAAGGCCTAGGTGGTTCTAATGCTCCCCTCATGCCGGAGGTCGTCTGACCTGAAGCATAAAGTAGCCTTCGGCGTTTGACTCTAACTCTTCAATCAAAAAACCTTCCGAACGCAAGCTATCAGGCACTTGCTCCACAGGCTCACCCGCATCCAACCAAACTTCCAGAAGTTCTCCTACGGGCATGCGCTGTAATTTGAGCTTAGTCCGCACAAAATTCAGGGGGCAGGGAGTCCCACGCAAATCTAATGTTTCATCAGGTCTATTTAAGACATCGGTCATAGTCTGAAGCCCCTCGCATCGGTATTAGCCTTTAAATAAGCCGCCTAAAAATCCCTCAAGCCCCTTTTTGGAAATGGAATCACCCCTCACCTCTGCCAGTTTTGCCAGGAGCTCACGTTCTTCCGCTTTAATGCGAGTAGGAATATCAACCATGATCGTCAGCAAATGATTGCCACGACTCACCGGATTACCCAATTTCGGCACACCCCGATTCTCAAGGGTCAACACCGTACTGGGCTGGGTCCCCGAGGGTACGTGGACTTCCACAGGCCCATCTACCGTTTCCACCTGAAGGTCACAGCCCAAAATTGCCTGTAAGTAACTGATCTTCAAGTCCGACAAGACATTGATCCCGTCCCGCTTAAAGTTGCTATGCTCCTTAACAAACAAATAAACATAGAGATCTCCCGGGGGACCACTCCGCATGCCCGCGTCCCCTTCATTGGAAACCCTGAGCCGAGTACCATTATCCACCCCAGCTGGAACCGTTATTTTCAGCTTTTTAGTTTCCTGTTTTCGTCCGGCTCCACCACAAACTTCACACCGATCCTCAACAACCTCACCGGTGCCGTTACATGTTGGACAGGCTGAAACCTGAGTAAAACTCCCAAAGGGTGTTCGGGTTGCCCGCCGCACTTGCCCAGAGCCGCTACAGGTGGAACAGGTGCGCGGCCGAGTGCCCGGCTTTGCCCCCGATCCTTTACAGGTCATACAGTTTTCTAGATGGCTAATCTTGATTTCTTTTTCGCCACCAAAAATCGCCTCAGAAAAATCTAATTTCAAATCAAGCCGCAAATCATCCCCGCGCATGGGGCCGCGTCGCTTGGTCTGGGTCTGACCACCGGAAAACCCACTAAAAAAGCTCTCAAAGATATCGGCGAAGCCGCCCATATCCGCAAAATCTTGAAACCCTGCACCACCAGAAGCTGCGCCACCTACGCCAGCTTCCCCAAATCGATCATACCGAGCCCTGATTTCAGGCTCAGATAGCACCTCGTAAGCTCGGTTAATTTCCTTAAATTTATCTTCCGCCCCAGCATCTTTATTGACATCAGGGTGATACTTACGTGCCAGTCGGCGATAAGCGCGCTTGACCTCATCCTGATCGGCTCCCCGGGAAACACCGAGTACCTCATAGTAATCACGAGCCATAGAATGCTAGCTTAACAACGACAACTGGAAATCTATCCCACCATTTTACGTAAACACGGCACATTGCTGATTCGCAATTCCCGTACTCCCATCATTCGGTTATTATTCTATCGCCTCATAATCAGCTGTAATTGTTGCGTCCAAGTCAAACTCGGGTTCACCTGCTAACAGATCTATGGCATCAGGGGTGGCATCGGCGGCCACAGGTTCCTTTGCTCTGGATTTTCCATCGCTACCTGACTCTGATGACATATCTGGAGTGGTCTCACCCCCAGCAATGTCAAAATTATCCTCTGGATTGACCTGACGATACATCTCAGCGCCAATGGCAAAAATAATCTGCTGTAATCCATCCAGAGCTGTCTGAAGTTCCTCTGGTGTAATTTCCTTATTGCTTACAGCGGCTCTGAGGGTAACTTCTGCCTCTTGACCTTGAGCTTTGCGTTCGTCGCTGATCCACTCAGCATTTTCCCGCATCGTTGTTTCGTAGCTGTAGAAGAGGGCGTCAGCCTTATTGATCATTTCAGCTACTACCTTCCGACGCTCATCGTCGTCAGCATAGGCTTCTGCCTCTTCCCGCATCTTGTCAATTTCACTGGCTGTTAGGCCGCCAGTATTTGTGATGCGAATGCTTTGGGCTCTACCTGTGCCCTTATCCTTCGCCGCTACCTGCAGAATGCCGTCAGCATCAATTTCAAAGGACACCTCAATTTGCGGTATCCCTCTGGGAGCAGGTGGAATCCCCGTCAATTCGAATCGTCCCAGGCTTTTATTGTCTCGAGCCATAGCCCGCTCACCCTGTAAGGCATGTACCTCCACAGAGGTCTGCCCATCGGTAGCAGTGGAAAAAGTTTGTGATTTACTGGTGGGAATGGTGGTGTTCCGCTCAATGACCTTGGTAAATACTTCGCCTAAGGTTTCGATGCCAAGGGATAAAGGGGTGACGTCCAGCAAGAGCAGATCCTTGACTTCACCGCCTAAGACCCCTGCTTGAATCGAGGCCCCCAAAGCCACGGCCTCATCCGGATTAACAGAGCGATCGGGAGTTTTGCCATTAAAGTAATCCGTAATCGCTTTTTGGACGGCTGGAATGCGGGTAGAGCCGCCCACTAATAGGATGCGATCAATGTCGTCTGGCGTTAGTTCGGCATCTTTGAGGGCCTGAGCTACCGGCTCTAACGTTGCGGCGACCAGGGGCTTGGCCAACTCTTCAAACTGGTTGCGGGATAGTTCAGCCTCCAAATGCTTGGGCCCGGTTTCATCCGCTGCAATAAAGGGCAAATTAATTGACGTATTCGCTCGACTAGATAATTCTATTTTAGACTTTTCAGCTGCTTCCCGGATACGCTGTAAAGCCATGCGATCCGTGGACAGATCCATGCCCTCTTGCTCTCTGAACTGATCTAAGAGAGCTGTGACGATGCTGTTATCAAAATCATCGCCACCCAGATGGTTATTCCCAGAGGTGGCCTTTACTTCAAAGACGCCATCCCCCAGCTGTAGGATCGAAACATCAAACGTACCACCACCCAAGTCAAATACCAAAACCGTCTGATCTTGGTCTAACTTGTCCATGCCATAGGACAAGGCGGCAGCCGTCGGCTCATTGATAATCCTTAGGACTTCAAGACCCGCAATTTTGCCCGCATCCTTTGTTGCCTGGCGTTGGGCATCAGTAAAATAGGCTGGCACCGTAATCACAGCCTGGGTAACCTCTTCGCCAAGGTAGGCTTCAGCATCCTGCTTTAACTTCTGCAGGGTCATAGCAGAAACTTCTTGAGGCGTATAAGCTTTTCCCCGAATCAAAACATCCACGGTGTCATCTTTACCGCGAACACAGGTATAAGGAACCCGTGTTCGCTCACTGGATGTATCTTCCCAACGACGACCGATAAAGCGTTTAATACTGTAAACAGTATTTTCTGCATTGGTTACAGCCTGACGCTTAGCCAACTGCCCAACTAGGCGTTCCCCATTTTTGGCAAAACCAACAATGCTGGGCATTGTACGTCCGCCTTCTGTGTTGGTTATAACCTCAGGTTTACCACCTTCTAGAACTGCAACGCAGCTATTAGTAGTTCCTAAATCAATGCCAATAACTTTTCCCATAAGGGCCTGCTCACTCTAGAGAACCGTTTATTTCTTTAAAAGATATAGATATCCACCTATCAATTAGATGGTTAATAGCTTGAAGGTAAACCGATGCGGTTATTAATCAACTTGAAGTCGATTAACAGCCTATGCAGATTTACCAGGTCGAAAGCATTTCTTAACCCCTAATCATAGGGACAGACTGATAAATAAGCTTAAGTAAAAATTGCCATACAGTTACACCCTGGACCTAACAACATACCTGCAAGAAATATTTGCAGTAAGTGTCCTAGCAGACGCTATGTCAGTAGCCCTCTCATATAAATACAATACCCAAAACGATAAATTCTAACAAAGCATCTCGATATTCAAGAAAGCTTCATAACTGAGCTAACAGAAGACTAGCTCGATCAGCTGGGGCTCCAAGTTTGCTTTTTCATGATCCTTCAAACTAGTCCTCAAGGGGTGTAGCGACTTTGACCATGGCATGACGCAGGACTCGCTCGCCTAAAACGTACCCTTTGACTAATTCCTCAATAACTGTGCCGTCAGCATGTTCATCGGTGGGTTGCCGCATTACTGCTTCATGGAGATTGGGATCAAACTCTTTACCTTCAGCCCGCATAGGGGCTACTCCGACCCGCTTTAATCCTTCAACTAACTGCTTGTAGACACTTTGATAGCTTTTGTGAACAGCCATTTCCCCCTCATTTTGAGGTTTGATTTGGGCGCGAGCACGCTCAAAGTTATCAACCGCCTCTAACAGATTGCTAATCGTATTACACTTAATCTGAACTTCAAGATCTTCTTTCTCGCGACTGGTGCGCTTACGGAAATTCTCAAAATCAGCTGTGAGTCTTAGATATTGGCTGTTTCTATCTTCTAACTGACCTTTGAGTTGAGCGATCTGGGCTTCTAATTCAGCAACCGTTGCTGTGGCGGATTCAGCATTGTCCGTAGTGTCAGCATCAGAGGGATCTATCGCCTCACCATCTTCAGGATTAGCTTCAGAAAACTCATTCTCAAAATTAATTTCGATGTCGGCGTCTTCAAGTTTAAGTTCTTCGATATCGACATCTGTCTCATTCACCATGTTAGAGACTTCATCGTCTTCCATCGCACTACCTTCTGCCGGATTAACGTCCTCTACCATCGTTTAACCTCATCAATAACAGAACTCAGGGGTAACATTTGCCTTAGACGATGATATTTTAAGCGAGTTGCACCCAACCCAGGACATCTTGATCAACTGGAAAAATTCATGGGTTGAGCAAACATGAATGTATCACCAACCTGAGCTGCAGGATTCATTCATCTTAGCGGTATCACGATAGTGCATTTTGTAACGTAATGACTATATGAAAATAAGACCTATCTTCATACCGCATTGCTAACCTTAAGCATTTTCCTACGGCTTAAGGTTAGCAATGCGGCTAGCTGGATACCAATGTTCAAGCTATTATCGGGAGATAGAGCAGCAATTATTATGCGATATGCTGTGAAAATTAGAATAACCCTATTCATCGGATTAGGTATTTTCCCCTATAGCTGTCTATAGAAAAGCGTTTTGTGGGCAACCTTCTGTAAGGATTTTCTGCGGCGACTATGACCAATTCCTCATCATCTCGGAAAGCGCTTGTTCTACAAAGAAGCTTTTCTCCGTTTAGTAATCAGCTTATTCAGGCAGGGTATGTCGATACAGACCAAATGCAGCAAGCATTGGTTGAAAGTCGGAAATCAGGCCGTTCATTAACGGATGTTTTAGAGTCAGTAACAGGTCAGCAACTCAGTCCAGAACTCTTACGCCAGTATAAAAAGCAGCAGCTATTTGAGCTGAAAATCCTCTATGGGGTTGAGTCATTAGATCCTGAGATTGAAAGCGTTTCTGACACTAAAGTTGGCAATCTAATTGACGACCTCATTCCAGTAGATATTTGTCGTCGTCATCGACTGCTCCCGCTGTCTCAAACGACTCAAGATGGTGTTTCTACTGTGCTAGTGGCCATGGTAGATCCAGAAAACTTGGAAGCCCAAGACGACCTCAACCGAATTCTGCGACCGAAAAGCCTGAAGCTGCGTCGCATGGTCATTACCGTTGAAGATTATCAACGGATGATTTCAGCCTATCTAGATGATCAGGTCGCCAAGGAAAAACAGCGAGATTTTGAGCAGGCTGTTGATGTTAATTCTAACTTAGATGAGCTGGATCTCGATGGTGCTGATCTCCAAGAATCCCTGGATGAAGAGGCTGACTTGGGAGAAGCGTTACAAGATGCCGGGGCAGCTCCTGTCATTGCGTTAGTGAATAAGGTATTGGTTAAAGCTCTCCAGGAGGGGGCTTCCGATATTCACGTTGAACCCCAAGAGGAGTTTTTGCGGATTAGATTTCGGCGTGATGGTGTTTTACGTCAGGCATTTCAGGGTTTGCCTAAGAAAATTATTCCAGCGGTCACAGCACGTTTTAAGATTATTTCTGAGCTAGATATTGCTGAAAGACGAGTTCCCCAGGACGGTCGAATTCGTAGAGTTTTTCAAGGGCGTAAGGTTGATTTCCGAGTTAGCACCATACCCAGTCGCTATGGCGAAAAGGTAGTGCTACGAATTCTAGATAATACGACTACCCAGCTGGGTTTAGATAAACTGATTACCGACGATGAAACCCTCCAAATCGTTCGGGATATGACCAGCGCCCCCTATGGTTTGATCCTGGTGACGGGACCGACTGGGTCGGGTAAGACCACCACACTATATTCAGTGCTATCGGAGCGTAACGATCCTGGAGTTAATATCAGTACGGCGGAAGACCCGATTGAGTACGCTTTGCCTGGTATCACCCAGGTGCAAGTGATTCGTGAAAAAGGAATGAACTTTCCTTTGATTTTACGAGCATTCTTGCGGCAAGACCCCGATGTGATTCTTGTGGGTGAGACCCGTGACTCTGAAACGGCTAAAACGGCGATTGAGGCTGCTCTGACTGGCCACTTAGTGCTCACAACGTTGCACACTAATGATGCGGCTGGGGCGATCTCTCGTCTCAATGAAATGGAGGTCGAGGCGTTCCAAGTCTCTAGCTCGCTGGTTGGGGTTCTGGCCCAGCGTTTAGTACGTAAGGTTTGTGGTGATTGTCGCATACCCTATTCCCCTAGTAGTGAGGAATTAGCTCGCTTTGGACTAAGTTCTGCCAGGGGGGATATTACTTTTTACCGGGCGAATGTAGTTTCCCCCGAGCAAGTTGATGCGGCGCAAGCTGAAAGTGGGCTATGTCAAACTTGTCAAGGCTCCGGCTACAAAGGGCGAGTTGGGGTGTATGAAGTGATGCGTATTACCGAAAACTTGCAGCGGATGATTTCGGATGGGGCTCCTGCAGAACATATTAAAGAAGTTGCTGTTGAAGAAGGAATGCAAACTCTGTTGTCTTATAGCCTCAAGCTGGTGGAGCAAGGTTATACCACCCTAGAGGAGGTAGAGCGTGTAACCTTTACCGATACGGGGTTGGAAGCTGAACTCAAAGCAAGGCGTAAAACTGTCTTGAGCTGCACTACCTGTAATGCTGAACTGCACCACGACTGGCTGGATTGTCCCTACTGCCTAACGCCTCGTTTTCAAAGTAGCGAGGCTAAGTAGAGTGCTCAAACTAGCTAGATGTAATTCATGGTGTCAGAGTGGGTAAACTCATCTCCATTGATTATGTCTAGACCTCGGACCTAGGCCTACTGGCATTGCTCTGTGACTTTCTTAAGATTTTTGTTTATACCGTTCTTGTAACTATCTACCTGAGGTGGCCCCATGGAAATGATGATCGAAGACTTGATGGAAGAAGTGGTTGAACGGGGAGGCTCCGATCTCCACCTTTCAGCGGGCCTACCTCCTTATATTCGAGTTAGTGGTCATCTCACTCCAACTGAGCACCCTCCCATGACGCCTGAACAGTGTCAGCGGCTAATTTTTAGCATGTTGAACAATTCGCAGCGAAAAAGTTTGGAGCAAAATTGGGAGTTAGATTGTTCCTATGGCGTGAAGGGGCTAGCGCGCTTTCGCGTCAATGTGTATAAGGATAGGGGGACCTACGCCGCCTGTCTGCGAGCCCTAAGCTCTAAAATCCCTACTGTTGAGCTGTTGGGTCTGCCTGAGATCGTTATTGAGCTTGCCCGCCAGCCCCGTGGACTGATTCTAGTGACTGGGCCGACCGGTTCTGGTAAGTCAACCACATTGGCTTCCATGATCAATGACATTAATAACACTAGGGCTGAGCACATTCTGACGGTTGAGGATCCGATTGAATTTGTATACGAACCGATTAAAAGTCTGATCCATCAGCGTCAGATTGGGGAAGACACAAAAAGTTTTGCGAATGCTCTTAGGGCTGCTCTTCGGGAAGATCCTGATGTGATTTTGGTGGGGGAGATGCGAGACTTAGAAACCATATCCCTAGCGATTTCGGCTGCGGAAACGGGGCACTTAGTCTTTGGGACGTTGCATACCAGCTCTGCTGCCCAGACCGTGGACCGGATGATCGATGTTTTTCCTCCGGAACAGCAACAGCAAGTTAGGGTGCAGCTGTCTAACTCTTTGGTCGCGGTGCTGAGTCAAACCCTTGTGCCCAAGGCCAATCCTAAGCCTGGCGAATTTGGCCGGGTGATGGCTCAGGAGATTATGGTGATCACACCAGCTATTTCGAACTTGATTCGAGAAGGTAAGACGGCTCAGATTTATGGGGCTATTCAGACTGGCGGTAAGTTAGGGATGAAAACCTTGGAGATGGTTCTAGCCGACTTGTACAAATCTGGCACGATCAGTTTTGAGGAAGCGATCGGTAAGTCATCTCGAGCTGATGAACTGCAACGTTTGATTAATGCCGGTGGTGCTGGTGGTGGTGCTGATGGTACAGGTCAGGCACAGCGTGGACGCTCGACGACGGGGGTCCGGCGTTAATTGAAAGCCAAGACCTGAAATTACTCTGGTCTAATTTTAATTGGGGGTTGCCTAAAAATGAGGTGGCACTGTATAAAGCCTTCAATGACTTTTAAGCATAAAACTTTGCAGAGGTAGAAACCCATGCCTACTTACGTTGCCACAGGGCGAGATACCACGGGCCGCAGTCGACGGGAGAAAGTCGTTGCGGCCACCCCGGGTGAAGCTCGGACAATGCTGAAGGAACGGGGTGTTTTTATCCAAAGCATTAAACAGGAGCGGGGGCTGAACTTTAATTTTGAGGATATTAAAACCTCTTTAATTAATGTCTCAATTAAGGATAAAGCTGTTTTTTCACGTCAGTTTGCTGCATTAGTGGGTGCTGGTGTTGGCCTGGTTAGGGGCATTGGCATCCTTGGCGAACAATGTCCGAATCCAAAGCTCAAGAAGGCTTTGCTTGAGATTAACTCTGATGTTCAGCAGGGTAATAATTTATCGGACTCCATGCGAAAACATCCAGGGAGTTTCGACTTGCTCTATGTGAGTATGGTGCAGGCTGGCGAAGTGGGTGGTGTGCTGGACGAAGTTCTGAATCGTTTAGCTAAACTTCTGGAAGACTTGAATAGGTTGCAGAACCAAATTAAGTCTGCCATGGCTTATCCGGTCACAGTGGGTGTCCTAGCCACCACTATCTTTGTCGGGATGACGGTTTTCTTGCTGCCTATTTTTGAAAATATTTTCACTGAGCTAGGGGCGGAATTACCAGCATTTACGCAATTCATGATTGGGATTAGCCGTTTTTTGCGCGATCCTGTCAAGGTTTTCTTGCTGATAGGGTTCTTTATTGTCGCGGGTATTGCTTATCGCCAGTACTATAAAACCCGGGCTGGTCGTGAAACAATAGACCGGCTGTATCTCAAGTTGCCGCTGTTTGGTGATTTGGTTCAAAAAACAGCCACTGCAAGGTTTTGCCGCACATTTGGTTCTTTGTCTCGCTCTGGGGTGCCAATTTTAACGGCGTTAGAAATTGTGCGAGATACCTCGGGTAATCAGGTGATTGCCAATGCCATTGAAGAGGCCCGTTCTGAAATTCAAACGGGGGGTATGATCAGCCTGGCTCTAGAGAAGCATTCGGTGTTTCCAGTCATGGCGATTCAGATGATTAGCATTGGTGAGGAAACGGGGGAGCTGGATCAGATGTTAATGAAGGTTGCGGACTTCTATGAGGATGAAGTGGAGCAGGCTGTTAAGGCATTGACCAGTATTATGGAACCGATCATGATTGTTTTCCTAGGGGGCATGGTGGGTTCGATCTTGATCGCTATGTATTTGCCCATCTTTGCCCTGCCCGATGCGGTGGGTGGCTAAGTTCCAGGCTAACTGCTTTCAGAGCATAGTTTGAATTCCTAAAAAGCGACCAGCAATTAATCATTGCTGGTCGCTTTTTAGTGGCTTATGTCTGGATGCCGCAACCCTAGCATCCGCTTCCTTATTGAAGAACTTCTTTGAGTTTGTGTTGATTCCACAGCTGTTGGTATAGGCCGGGACTTGTGACTAGACTCTGATGGGTACCGGTTTGAGTGATGTGGCCTTGATCCATGACGATGATGCGATCGCAATTTGCCGCTGCCGACATCTGATGGGTAATAAAAATAACTGTCTTGCGTTGGGTGCCGTGGGACAGGTTATCTAAAATTTGTGTGGCTGTTTGGTTATCCACGCTGGACAGTGCATCATCTAGGACCAAAATGGGCGCATCAATCAGCAGGGCGCGGCCCAGGGCTGTACGCTGCCGCTGACCGCCAGAGAGGGTAATGCCCCGTTCTCCCACTAAGGTGTCATACTGCTGCGGAAAGTTGAGAATCTCGCCTTGCATCTGGGCCAGTTTAGCCGCTTGCTCAATCTCGGGCATTTCCGCCATGGGTGCCCCGTAGCGCAGGTTGTTTTTGACCTTTGTACTGAACAAGAAGCTATCTTGGGGGACAAATGCGATCGCCCGGCGGAGATCTGACAAGGCCACCTGGGTGACGTCATGACCATCGATAAATAGCTGCCCCTCAGGAATCTCTAAAATCCGAGGCAGGGCTTTGGCTAGGGTGGACTTGCCAGAACCAATGGGACCGACTAAGGCCACCGTCTCACCGGGTTCGATGGTAAAGGAAACCGTTTGAATAGCGGGGGTTAGCGTATCTGGATACTGATAGGTGAGCCCTTTTGCCTGGAGCTGCCCCTTGACCTGGGCGATGGGTAGGGGGGTGGCCCGACTAGCATTGGCCACCTTTGGTTGGGTCGTGAAGATGGCCTCAATGCGATCTACGCTGACTTCACCCCGTTGATAGGAGGTAATGGTGAACCCCAATAGGGCCGTGGGAAAAACCAGGTTATTAACATAGAGCAGTAGGGTAACAAAATCACCGACGGCCAGGGTCCCGGCGGCAATGCTGCGAGCTCCCACGGCCAGGATGATGGCTAAGCTCAGGCTAGCCAGCCCCCCTAGCAAGGGAAACAGGGTATTGCGAGTGCGGGCCAGGGACAGATTGGCCTCTAGCAATTCATTGTTGCGTTGGGAAAAGGCTTGCTGCTCATTATTTTCTTGGGCATAGATCTTAATTAGCCCAATGCCACTCATGTCTTCCTGAATCAGAGTACTCAGGTCAGAGAGGGACTTTTGCACGTCTAACTGTTCCTGTCGGAGACGCTCGCTAAAGAAACCCACCAGTAACATCATGACGGGATAAATCGCTAGGGCCACCAGCGTTAACCGAACGTTGATGCGCAGCATGGCAGGCACGGTCAGACAGTAGGCAAATAGGGTATTGGCCAAACTTAGGACGGCAAAACCCAGCAGGCGGCGAATATTATCCACATCACTGGTGGCGCGGTTAATCAGATCACCAATGGTGTTTTCAGCAAAGTAGGCGGGTTCTAATGAAAGTAGGTGTTCAAAAATGCGTTGTTTGAGGTCGAACTCAACCTTGCGGCCCACCCCAAAAATGAGTACCCGTGAGGCCATGCGAATGGACCACATCACCGTTGCCAACGCCAGGATTAAGGTGACATAGCGGAGTATGATGCCTGGGCTAAAGGTGATTTTGAGCCGTTCAACCACATCCCCTATGATCAGGGGAATCCAAACGCTGAGAATATTCACCAGCAGCAACGTGCCAATGCCCAGGAAGACCTGCTGCCGGTGGGGATGAAGATAGCTGGCTAGGTATTGCAGCCGAGACTGTGCCATAGAAATACTCGAAATGTGATTGCCGCCGTTGCCGCTTCACTATCCTAGTACTCTAATGCAAAGCTTGCCTGGGCTCTATACCAAGCTTGTCTGGGCGACCATCGATAGCCATTTTGTCGGGATCTAGAGTTCGATATTGGAATCCCACCCGAAGTCAAAATTAGGTAGCCAGCCCCGGAGGAAATAGTAGGTGGATGTGAGTACTTCATCCCAATAGCGCGATGTGAGCTGTAGGGCATCGACGTTGGGAATGATATCGGGCAAGCGGGAAAACGTGTCGTTGCCAGACCACCGGTTAACTGAATAGAAATCGGTCGGCTTGGCAATCACCTCCATGCCCATATTTTCAAAGGTCAGGGCTGATCGTGTCATGGTCATGGCTGGAGCCACTAGCATAATCCGTCGATCGGTTTGTTCGTTACGGTTGTCCTGAGCCGCTAAAATTTGCTGATCTTGCAGGAAACGATCTACTCTACCGGCGGTGCCATGGACGTTGAGCCCTGTGGATTCAAATTTGATATTGGCTGCTGGAACCCCATTATTGACTAGCACTGTGGTCAGGTTTTGGCGCTTGATTCTGCTGGCTTCACTGTCTCCACCCGGATCTGCTGTGACAATGACATAGGGATCAGCGCCGGCTAGACGAGCCTGGTTATAGAGCTGGGCACCGTAGATTAACCGGGGCACTAGGATGGAATTATAGGCTTGGTCGGTGGCACTTTGGAATGCGACTGTATCATTTGAATCTCCAGCGTCATCGCCAAAGATCACAATGGCACCTGTTCGGTCTATGCGTGCCCCTTCTCCTTGTACGCCCGCCGGACACACATCGGCACATTGTGCTGCCCGGTTAGTGAATGCCTGCTGCACTTCTGTCTCTGAACGATTGACGATGTAGCGGCTAAAAATAGGCAAACTGGTGATTAATAAAATGGCTAAGGCGGCTGCCACCTGCTGACCTTTGACCTTTTTTACTCCCTCACTGATCGCTGACCCCAACAGTATAAGTGTTGCTCCCAGGGGGGTTAACGGCAGTGAAATCAGTCGCCAAATGGTCCCGATGGTTTCATCATTGGGATCGGCAAATGACGCAATGATTAGGATGAGGACAATGACTCCGCCAAACCAGGTGAGGTACTTTTGCGGAATGATTTTAGTCAGAATGTACCAGACCAGAAGCCCAATAGTGGCCCAAAGTAGAACACGGGTAAGCAGGACAAGCATGGGGACCTTTTAGGAGACAGGCGCGAGATTGTTCAAAAGTTAAGCATATTAGCTTCATTTCGGCTACGGGGTGAGCCGCTCAAGCCGCAACCAATATACCCGGATCTGTACGTAGATGGGCTCAAAACCGTAAAAACATTTGGCAAACTCCACCCCATTGGACAAATGTTAACCAACATCCTTACCTCCGTGGGGTTAGTCAGTTGGCAGGATCGTCAGTCAAACGCAAAACGGCGGCCTTGCAAAGGCCGCCGTTTTGATGATTGTTTTTGTTGTATAGCTGGGTGGAAAAGCTCTATTACCGGGGCTACACCAGTTTCAGATTGGGATACTGGGCAATGACTTCATCGCTGGTGAGGGTTTCGCCACTGGTTTGAGGGGTCCAGAGTACTTCAATGGCCATGAGGGTATCGCTGGAGAGGGCGCCAATTTGTTGGAGGGCCTTTTGCAAGTCCTGTTCAGAATTGATGTTGGGAAGATTTAATTTTCCCTGGGTGGCGATAATCATGGTGGCAATGATGTATTCCCCGGCGGGCTGATCACCGTCAGCATCGGGTAATGCTGCCATATTATTGCCGGAGATTTGGTTGTTAACGTTGGAAACCGCTTCGAGGCTAAATTTACTGCGCTCCATCAGGGCCAGCCGGTTGAATTCGGTTTCGGCGGATGTGAGCTTGGTGGCGATGGTGTCGGTGTCCGCATAGGCCCAGTACTCGGGATGGCGCAGCAGGGATAGGGTACTTTCTTGCAGTACTTTGACGAGTCCCGCCGATGAGCTGGTGTCTGCCGTGGTGGCTAAGCGGTTGAGGTCATCTTGTAAATGACGGGCTTTGGCTAAAAGGCCGACCTGTACCCGGGCAACCGAAACATCAGGATTTGGGGTGTAGTTGGTGTCTCCATCCTCGAAGCCGCTGTCGCGGAAGCTACGCATGAGGAAGGATGCGATCGCAAAAAACACCAGCAAACTAAACAACCCACCGCCGCCAAAACCAAATAGCGGCATCACGAGGGGAAAGCCAAAGCCAAAGCCACCACCAGGATAGTAACCACTGGAGGGTGACCGATAGCTGCGCGGGGATGAATAGGTGCGGCCATAGGAAGGCCGACTGGGGGCTCTAAAACTTCCCCCCCCAATGCGTCCGCCCGCCCGAGCGGCTAAAGCGCCATCGGCCTGGGAAAAGACCAAGACTAACGCCAGAACACACACCAAAAAAGGCTTGAGTAGGGGACGTAGCCAAGACTTCAATTGAGTTAGCGTAGATCGACTCATGATGCAGGGTGCAGAAAAATGCTGAGATTTTACAGCTCACCAAAGTGTAGCCATACTTACTTTAGCGTTTTTGGTCAGGTCAGACAGGGTCTGAAGGCAGGACGGATACCCGCCATGAACCGCACCCTGTAACCTATCTCTGAAACTAGCCCCCGACAATCCGTCCCTGACAATCTGTCCCCGACAACCCATGCTCTACAATCCGCCCCCAACAATCGTGACCACCTCCAGGCGATCGTCTGGTTGCATGACCGTTGTCTCCCAAAATTGACGGTGCAAAATTTCGCCGTTATACTCCACCGCCACCAGCCGTGGATCCATCCCTAGCTGAGTCAGGAGTTGGGGCAATGTGGTCCCCCCAGGGCAAGATTGAGCCTCTCCATTAACTTGGAGGCGGATAACAGATGGATTGGAGAGATTGTTCATGGGGAACGAAAGTGCTGATTAAAGGTTTGGGTGACCAGGGTGGGATCGTCAGCCTGCATGATGGCACGCACGATGGCAACCCCTGGGGCTCCGGCTTCTCTGGCGGCAGCCACATTAGTCAGATCAATCCCACCAATGGCAAACCAGGGCATGGGAGCATGGTCCACGGCATAACGGACATAGTCGTAGCCTGCGGCGGCCTTGCCCGGTTTGGTGGGG
This sequence comes from Leptothoe sp. PORK10 BA2, assembly GCF_034932105.1. Lineage (NCBI taxonomy): Bacteria > Bacillati > Cyanobacteriota > Cyanophyceae > Nodosilineales > Cymatolegaceae > Leptothoe > Leptothoe sp. PORK10 BA2. The sequence goes on from NZ_JAYGIG010000011.1 coordinate 67,621, forward strand.
GTGGCATGGACAGGACCCACCCCAATATAGTCAGCCCCTTCGCCAATGGCCCGATCCATTTCTGCCGGGCATGTGGTGGAGCGGCCCACCAGGGGTAAGGGGCCAAGAATACGCCGTGCCGCTGCCATGGGGAGATCCTGCTGCCCCAGGTGCACCCCATCGGCCCCCACCGCCGCGGCGATATCCACCCGGTCATTGACTATGAATAGGGCATTGTACTGGTGGCAAAGCAACTTGATCTTACTAGCCAGCTCCAGACGGACCTGATCATCGGCTGCCTTTTCCCGGTATTGGACTATGTCAATGCCTCCTTTGAGGGCGGCTTCCACAATGGCTAATAAGTGGTCGTGGGGAGAGGTGACCAGGTACGTGCAGGCTTGGGCCAAACGCTGTCGCAGACTATGGCCCAACAGTTGGCTTTCCAATGTGTACAGCTGGTAGCGCATCTGTTTTGCGCCGTTGGCCATGTCCGCAGCATGCAATTTGCCATATTCTTCTAAGACTCGCAAGGCTTCCTGAACCCGGCAGCAGTTGACCTGCACTACGGTTTGTAGGGTATCGCGCTGTTGTTCTTGGGGATGGCTGAGGGCTGTGCCCGGATCGCCAGGGGTATCCCGATTTTGTCGAATTTCATCACTGTGCCAGCGGCCTAGGGTTTGGCGCAAATGTTTGATTTGCCCCGTGAGGGCCGCGTCATTGAGGCCAAATCGACACCATTCTTCAATAATGCGTAGCCCTTCCCGTGCCCGATCTAGGTTGGCGTCTAGAATTCGATACAGCACTTTCTGGGACTGTTCTTCAGCGATTGACACAGGGTTCATAGGCAAGTTGGACGTGGGGCAAATCCTTCCCATGGTATCAGCTGAAAATTTAGTCTAGAAATTTCGTTTAGGTAGTCAGGATAGTTCGCTTGAGATAGCCCGGATGGGGAGGCTGGATGGTAAGTAGTCCGGGAATTTAACGCATTCTGTAACAAAGACGTGATCAGGGCTTGACAAATGCCCAAACCACCATCAGAATCCCTAGACGTAAACAATTACATATCAACGACATCCTGCCTCACGCACCCACCGCAGATTTTGCAACATTGAATAACCATGGATTTGGGATGGTGGGCAGAGCGTCATCGTAATTAACTCGGAGAAGACTGTTCTCCGGGCAATCACACTCGTGGATTCGACGATGAACGCAACAATACTTATAAAACCTGTGCTACAACCTGTGCAGAGTCTATTGCTAGCCCTAGCCGTGGTGACGACAGCGCTGCCAGCCGTCGCCCAAGACATTCTCCCTCCCGTCACTTCTGGGGGAGGACGTACCCTCAGCATGGGGCAACCGTCCCAGGACTATGCTGTGTTACATGTCAATTCCGCCACGGGGAACGATCAGCTGGGTGTGGGTAGTGCAGAGCAGCCCTATAAAACCATTACCCAGGCCCTGAAGATGGCGCCCACCACCAGCACAGTACTTTTGTTAGCGCCGGGGCATTACAACCAAGAATCTGGAGAAAGCTTTCCGCTGCGCCTGCGGCCGGGTATTACGATTCAGGGAAATCCAGGGGAGACTCGTAACACGATAATTGTTGGTGGTGGAGAGTTTCGAGGGGATGACATGGGACAAACTGTCACCCACAATGTCACCATTGTTACCTCGGATCGTTCGGGCCTAGCGAATATCGCGGTATCGAATCCGAACGGAAGTGGTGTCTGGATTACCGGGGGAACCCCCATCTTGCGGCGGATAGCGCTGGTGTCTAATACTATTGCAGGGGTGCAGGTAGCTAACGGTGCACCTGTGATTGAGAACAGTTATTTCAACCTGAATCAGCAAGGGGTGTCTATCCGCGGGACGGGGCAAGCTATTGTCAGGGGGAATTATTTTGAGGCGACGGGGCGGGCCATCACCGTGGCTAGTCCGGCTACGCCAGCAATCAACAACAACCGCCTTGCCCGTAACGAGGTGGGCATTGCCCTTAAGAACAATGCCCGCCCTGTGTTGGAAGCCAATGTGCTGGATGGCAATGGGCGCAACGGTGTGGTGGAGGTTGATGTGGTGGAGGCTGATGTCGCTGAGACTGTCGCTGAGACACCAGTACCGTTGGCATCGGCAATAGTTGCACCATCGGCATCAGCGCCAGTTGTGGCACCGACGACAGTTGCTCCAGCGCCAGTCGCTGCTGCTCCAGCTGCGCCATCTCCCCGCTCTGATTTGCCCGGGGAAAGAAATGCGGTCCTCCTGCGCCCAGAGCCTCCTGCTAATGCGCCTGGATCGTCGTCGCTAGCTGCGGTTGAGCGGAGAACAGCCCTAAGAGCTGCGCCTGTGCCTGCAGTATCTGAAGTGGAAACCGAGCCTGAGGCCGAACCTGCAGGGGAAATTGTCTCTGAGGTGGAGGTGCCCAGGGGTGCGATCGCATCGTTTGGACAGCATTTAGCCGCCTCGTCTGCCCCCGACACCATGGCGGCAGATGAAGGGCCAGCGATTTTACAACAACGTCAGTCTTCACCGGAACTTGCGGCAGGTCCACTGGCCCCAGCGGATTTGGCCCCAGTGGACCTGGCCTCGGATGATGCAATTGAGGCGGATCTGGCCCCAGCGGATCTGACCTCGGATGATGCAATTGAGATCGCGGTGATTCCTTTGTCTGGTCCAGACGTTGGCCCAGAAGACATGGGATCCCATGATGAATCCAGTGAGGCTCGCCAAAGGAACGTATCGAAACTATTGGCGCGATTACAGCAACGCCCTGCAGCGGCGGCCCCCATCGCCTCCCCTGAAACGATTGATCCTGAAACGATTGATCAAGAGACTGATCACGCTCCCGTAGCCTCTGGTCAGCGCTTACCTGTCCCCTCTGCGGCAATTCCGAGTAGTGGTGGCACGGCTAATCTGCCCCCACCGGGAGCCGTCTCCCTAGCCAGGTCTTTTCGGTATCGGGTGCTGGTGGATATGGCCGATGCGGATGAGCTGCAAAGGCTGGTGCCTGATGCTTTTCGCACCCAAGTTGGCAGGGATGTATTTATGCAAGCTGGGGCCTATGTGGATGAGGTGGAGGCCCAGGAACGGTTGGCATGGTTGCGGGAGAACGGGATTGAGGGCAGCGTTAATTTGAGAGAGTGATGCCTGGGAAGACTAGCGGGCAAATTTTCAGAAAATCATATCCAGGTCAAACTCGTAGAGATTGAGGTGATGAATGGCGCCACCGCCGGTTGGCCCAGGGTGTCCAGTGGCTACCAGTAGCTCATGGCAACTTAGGGGAGTAATGGCCGTAATTCCCGTGGGCCCTTGGATGCCGCCGATGGGATGGAGATCGCGATCGAGCAGTAAAATGCGACCTGCACCATTGCCAAAAAGATAACCCCAGGGAAGATCGAGCATGATGGTGGGGCTGATGTTTAACCTGAGGCGACTGAGACGGAGGGGTTTAAGGGTGAGAAAAATGACCGTTTGAGGTGCATGGACATCGACTGCCATCCACTGATATGACTGATGATGGGGCTGGCCCATGGGGGTTAACTGGCCCAGGGTAATGCCCAGATCTAGGGAGGTTAAGTAGAGGCCCCGTCGGTTCCATAGCTGTAGCTGAGTGCCTGTCTTTTGGGTGTGGCCGACAATGGCCAGATGCCCCCCGTCAATGACTAGGACCTGTTTAAAATCAAGATCTGGGCATAGGGGCCGTTTTAGGGAACTGCTGTTGTGAACAGATGGACCTGTCGGTTGGGCCGTATGCTTATCCGCCTGCCTGGCCATATTTAACCGTAGGATGGTCAATTGTTTGCTCTGGGGGGTTACCATTGCTGCCCAGCGGTGGTCTGGTGCGATGTCCACCATGGAGGGGGTGGACCAGGTGGTAAGCGGCGTTAATAAGTCCGGGCTAGGGCCAGACCATAGGCTGTGCTCGGTACTGACGATAAGCCCAGTTTTGGCTGGATATAGCCCTTGGATTGGACCGTCTAACACCGGTTGGCAGTAGCTGAATGATTGTTGTTGCAGCAGGGCTAGTTGAGCACCGTAGGCTATGAGCGTTTGGGGAGCGGTGCCAGCTTGGTCCCCAGGGGCTGGGGCGAGTGCTTTGAGCTGTTTTCCCGGCTCAGGTAACCGGTGGCATGGGTCTTCGGTGTAGGGATAGTAGGTGATCGGTTGCTGACGGGGAATGGACGGGGAGACAAGACTGAGGGGATCTAGACTGCGCAACTGCTCTAGCATTTCGGTGGCGGTGGCGTAGCGGCGGGCTGGGAGCTTTTCTAGGGCTTTGGCCACGATGGGTTTCAGGGGGGCAATCAGCTGATCTGCTTCGGGAATGGGCTGGTTGAGGTGGGCTGACTGGAGGGCGGTGGGGGTACCCTGAAAGGGACGTTGGCCCACCACCAGCTCATACAGCATGATGCCTACGGCATAGACATCGGCGGCGGGGGAGTATTGACAGTAAAAGCGTTCTGGAGCCATGTAGGCGGGGGATCCGGTCTGGCCTGATCCGGTCTGGCCTAATCCTTTGGGATGGGGCTGATTTTGGATGAGTTTGGCAATGCCAAAGTCTGAAATTTTGGCTCGCCAGCGGCCGTCGCTGTAGCTCAGTAGAATGTTTTCTGGTTTGATGTCACAGTGGACAATGCCCTGTTGGTGGGCATGGGCCAGGCCGCACAGTACATCTGACATTAAGTCTAGAATGTGGGGCAGGCTGAGGGGGCTGGCCATGTGCGATCGCAATGTCCCCCCCACACAGTATTCCAACACCAGCCGTCGACCCGCATCGCCATGCTCAACGGCATGGCAAGCGACAATGTTGGGATGGGCCAGACTCATTAAACAGTGCAATTCCCTCAAAAATGCATGGGTAGGCAAACTGTGACGGTGGAGATATTTAATCGCCACCAGCTGCCCCGTCTTACGATGAATGCCACAGTAAACCCGCCCAAACTGACCATTTCCCACCAGCCCCAATAGCCGATAGTTAGATTGCTGACGGCTCATGTTCACATTGCTGTATCCGTTAGCACACCCTTATGCTCCCTGTCCCACCAGTAGAGTCATAATCTCAGCATGGGAAAGACGCTGCTCCACCCCCGTCTCCGCCATGGTCAAACGATCTTTGATGCCGAGGACAAAACAATTTTCTTCCGCCCCTAGGGATTCGCAATCGGTTTGGACACAGTGCAGTGGTTGACCACTCAACTCGCTAAAAAATGCCTGCAAGGCCCCTGTTTCTAGAAAACCCACAGGCCGCTCTAACTTGGGAGCATGGTCAATAAAGGCTGACCCTCGGACTTTGACGACTAAAAATCCTTGCTCACGATAGCCTGAATCTAAGCTGATCTGACCCCAGCCGTGGGTCAGCCAGCACTGCCGTAGGGCCTGCAAAAATTCAGCCATGGCTAAACTGGTGATGGGCCGATTGTGATAGTCGGTCATCTCTTCACAGAAACGGGTATAGAAGTTTTTTCCCCACCAGCGGCCGCAGTTATATAACACCAACATCGACGCCCGCCCAGTTTCATTATCCAGACCCGCATAAATCGCCTTAATCAGCGTATCGGGCAGGGCCAATAGGCGTTCGCCCCGGCGATTTTCTAATAACCCCAGCTCTAGGGTGCCGTGCACATAAACATCGGTGGCAAAGTAGTTAGCCGTTAGGTGATTTTCTGTCAGTAAGTCGGCCACCAGTACCATGGTAATCAGTCCTCTTGGGTTTCCTAAAAAACACGCCCTAGATGTGGACAAATTCTATCATCAGAGAGTTTATTCCAATGTTCGTCCAAGGATTCCTATGGCCAGGCTTTACACTTGGGCATCAGGGGGGCATCAGGGGAGGATCAGAGGATCAGAAGCTAAAACATTCGGTTCTAACTCAGACTGTGTCCTCCCCTGATGTCTGCAAGAGCTGCTGTGCGGCTTCTAAAGGGGGTTTGAGTAGGGCAAATTGGGTGTCGGTCAACAGTCGAGGCAGTTGCTGATTCAGGGAGTGGTGAAGCAAGGTATCCACAGGTTCGGTCTGATAGACCTCCACCATGGTGGGTAGCCATCCTTCTAAGCGTCGCCGTCCTAGGTTCACGTCGTCAACCAGCATACCCAGGGCCGCATAGCGCAAAATCAAAATTGTTTGCTTGATGCTTTGCTCTAGGGCTGCGGTATTTTTCTGCACATCTTCGGGGAGGCGATCCACCAATTCTTGGATCAGGTTAACTTCCCACTCCCGCAGCTGTCGATAGGCCCTCATGCGATCTGCCAGGCTGCCAACATACTGACCGAGACTATTCATTTCTTGGGCATTCAGATAGCTCCGATCGGGTTTGAGCGCAAGCTGCCGAAGAACGTGTTGGCTGAGGGGCGATGGGGTCATGGCGATCTTAGATGGCAGTTTTATCCTTAGGGTATGGGGCCAAAAAGCTATGGGGCCAAAAGGCTAAGAGACCAGCCCTAAAATAATGCAGAGAGGTCTTCTAGGGTGAGGGTATCGTCTTCCATTGGATTTGTAACCTCATCGTCATGAAATAGCTCCCAGTCGTCTGGGGGGATTGCTGGCACCGAGCCCTGCCAGGGAAATGTATTAAAAAACTGTCCAACTGTTTCATAGGGGGTGTTGGCTCCATCCTCATCTTCCTGATCCAGTGCCCTTTGGCCGTACCAGTTGATTTGGCTAAAGAAGTCACTGACGGATAGCGCTAGGGTGGGGGTGTTGACGGGATGATGAGGTGTTGGGGCCATCATGGGAGGCAGATGCATTATAACAACGGCTCTCTAGAGCGTAGTCGTTTTTCGATATCGCTGGCGGTGGCTCCTTCATTTAACCAAAAGGCTGCTGCATCGATCCGTTCCTTGGCCCCTAGCAAAAACTTACAATAGGTTTCGCCCATGGAATAACATTGAATTTCAATACAGCTCAGTTGTTTACGAACCATTTCGGTAAAGAAACCGGCGTAGAGCCCAGCATAGAGATAACAGACTGGCTTACCCACATCCCCAAGGGTACGTGCTACAGCTGAGTCAAAGAGATTGATAAACATAAATCCCTGTTGACGATCGGCCATGTCGATTTCCCAGCGCCCCCATCCTTGGGCGGTAAAGGGCCACCACCAGGTTTCTAGTAAGAACATGAGGTTAGCTTGCTGGGGGCTAATCTGGTACTCCCGTTCAAACCACTGATCAAAAAATATAGAATCTTGCTTACCCCATTCCACGCCAATGGAATACATCACTGCGGCTGAGGCTGCGCCCACCTCTTCTTCTAAGCCTTCTAGGAGGCCAATGATAAAGTCTTCGCTGGTGAGAATATTGCGGCTGCCATTCCAGTCGGCAATGGTGCCCTCGGCGGCATTGAACTGGAAAAAATCAGAAAAATTGTAGTGGTTGTGCTTTTGGGGATATTTTTGGCGCAGCGCGTGGGCGCGAACCGAGGGGATGTCCATATAGCCTGATGTACCTGAGCTTACCTTCAGGGTAACTCTATTGACCAAGTAAAAGTCTGGCCTGGGCTAAAATTGGGCAAAATAGCTCAGCCTCTTGGGGTGTGAGGTATTGGCGCACGATATCTTGGATGATTTTATAGGTCATGTCGCAGCTTGGTTGGGCTTTGAAGGACCGCATTACTGACTGGAACCAGAGTAGGAAGTGCTCCTTTAGGCCCTCTTCATCCGCTACGAGTAGGGCGTGGGCGCAAAACCTTAACCCCCGTATGGTGTCTCGCTGCCACTTGGCACTGAAGTCGACTTTCCCCCGTTGGAGGAATTGGGGGTGGGTAGCTTTTAGTTTTTGCTTGACCTGTTGGATAATCTCTTTTTCGGCCTTCTGAATTTTTTGGTAGGCGCTAAACCGTAGTCGAGCTGTTTGCAGATAGTTTTGCAAAAATAGCAGCTCCGTATCGGTGGCATAGCGGCCGTCGACTTCGCGGACTAGGGTTTGTAGCTGGCTGAGCATGGGGCGGGATTTTGAAGTTTTGATTTTAGGTTGGAGCTATAGGGGCGGGCGATGGGGACCGAGCGTAGATGCTGATTAGGGGCCTGCTGTTTTCTGATTAGGTTAATTAATAGCGGGGAATGGTGCTGTCTACAAGGCGAGCATAGGCGTCAATGCCGCCGGATAGGTTTTTGGTGCGTTCAAAGCCTTGGCGTTTGAGCCACTGGCACATTTGGGCAGAGCGCATGCCGTGGTGGCACATGACGATGGTTTCGCGGCTGGGGTCTAGGTGGTTGAGAATGTGATCGGACCAGTCGGCGTATTGACTTAGGGGTAAGTGGATGAAGTTGGGTAGGTTTGCGATCGCAACTTCATCTGGCTCCCTGACATCCACTAGCTGTAGTTCTTCCTCAGGCAGTCGTTGCGCTAAGTCTGGCGCTGAAATTTCATCTATGCTTGAAATTCCGTACATAGGTATTCTCCGGTAGTTCTGCCACTTACTTTTTACTTTATTTGGCGTCGGTTAGGGTTTGCGATCGCTAAATTAGTGACTATCATCAAATTAGGGATCAACATGCCGGGCCCGAGTGGGCTCAGCATGTTGATTATGGTAACTAATCACTGGTAAATCCACGACCTGCCAGCGAGTCCAGGGGCGGGTTAGGGCTAGCTTTTTAGATTCGAAAAATTGTGTGGGCACTCTATGCGTTAGCTACCCATTGTTTTTTGTGTTGAGTAGGGGAGCTCTTAGGGGCCATGAGTGACACTAGTTGCACATTAATTCAAACCAATAATTCTCCAGTGACCTTGCTTCGCGTTAAGGCTGGATATACCAACGACAAAGGTGAAGTCTATGACAAGAACGGTGTGTTTATTGATTTCCCAAGGGAGCTTGGGAGTAAACAACGAGCGAACTTAGACCCAGCTTCGGTTGACAAACAATTTAAGACTAAAGTTGTTGGATGCTTTGTACAGGAACGGAGAAACTATTCATATTACCATTGGACCTACGAAACATTACCCAAGCTGATCTATCTTAGCAACAACAGAAAAGAGCTGGGAATTGACAAACTATATTTTCACTTTGGACGATTTGGCCATCCCTATCAAAGACAGGCCTTGAGAAGACTGGGCTTTCAATATAGAAACATTGTCGATGCTAAACGAATTAGGTCTTTGAGCGCCAAGGAAATTGTTGTTATTAAATTAAACGAAACACGTCTTGAGCCGAGCTTTCAGCTCTGTCAGATGATTAAGTCAGCCTTTATCCAGAAAACAACAATCAAGCCTTACCGCAAAATCTATCTTACCCGTGCCCATGTCTCAACAGGGAGAAAGCTCCTTAACGAGTTTGAACTGAGAAGACTTTTAGAGGCCCATGGCTTTGAGATTATTATTGCTGACAAGCTAAGCGTATCAGCACAGGCTAATCTTTTTAATGAGTCCAAATATATTGTCAGTCCCCATGGTGCAGCATTAGCAAACATCGCTTTCTGTGAACCTGGAACAAGAATCTTAGAGTTGTTTAATCTTGTAGATCGATCTAAGAATCCTGTGTATTCAATATATTCAAAAGTGTCTGAAGCCTGTGGTTTTGATCTAATACCGGTAAGCCCTATACCAATGGCAATAGAAGAGAGCACTAAAAGCAATCATCGATCTAATTTTTATACCGATCTGGATGCGATTAAAACAGCCCTAGTAGATTGGGGATTATAAGCTTTATCTAAGGCGATCCTATGCTGGGAGAAAAAAGATTCCCATTAATCTTAGCTGAGCTCTTGCACCATTCTCAGTAAGGGTTGCGTTGGGGGCCAAAATCTGAAAAGGGGCGTAGTAAAACTTGAAGACGGTCCTAAAAACCATGGTTCAGCACGCCCAAGGGCCAGTTTCTCGCCTCATTAAGCTGACGCCCAGCGTCTATCAAAAGAGGATGACATTTTCTACCTATTAATTGGATCGATGCTGAAAGGTTATGCCTCACGTTGATAGCATCCACGAAACCTTCGTACTGCGGGTCGTTCGCCGTCAAGATAATCTTCGGCATACCTTTCGACAAAACCTTGTGACTTCAATATGTCGATTTCCCGTCGCACAAGTGGCCATGGCATTGAGCCTGCTGTTTCCGATTCCTCCCTCAGTCGAGCGATGAGCATAAGATGACTGCCGAGCGAAATAAACTCAGAAATTTGTTTTAGTGCTTTAGCACGTAACTCAGGTGGAAGTACCTGAAGTGTGTACGCCTCAAGCACAAAGTCAAAAGCCCCTAGCCAGCTATCCGGAGATTGAAGCTGCATCGCGGGGTTGGGCCTCTCGTGGACGCCAATCACTGTGAACCCGGCAGGAATAGGAGCGGCCTATGCCCGCAAGAATTCACGCAGCGACGCGAGCAATACGTCAGGGGACTCCTCCGCGATGAAGTGGCCGCAGGGAAGAGCGTGGCCTTCGACGTGGTCTGCCTTCTCGCGCCAGGTAGCGAGCACGTCGAACAGCGTATGCATCTTGCCGAACTCACCCCAGAGGGCAAGCACCGGGCAGCGCACGCGGGCGTCGAGTTCGCGCTCGTCGTCCTCGAAGTCACGCGTCGCTGCCGCTCGATAGTCCTCGAGGCCCGCGCGAATCGTGCCCGGTAGAGTGAAGGCTCGCAGGTACTCATGCAGCATCGGCTCCTCAATCGCGCCAGCGCAGAACGTCAATCCCCGGAACACAGCCCGCAGGAACGCTTCGGGCACGGCACCGATCATCAGTTCGGGCAGGTCTGGTGCCTGGAAGGAGAACCAGTGCCAGTAGGCCGCAGCCAAGTGCCGGTCAGTGCGCACGAACACGGTATGGGTAGGCACGATGTCGAGGACGCACAACCGTGTGACCGCTTCCGAATAGTCCAACGCCTGGCGATGGGCCACGCGCGCGCCGCGGTCATGGGCGACCACGGCATAGCGAGGGTGACCGAGCGCCACCATCACTTCGTGCATGTCGCGCGCCATGGTGCGCTTGTCGTAGCCGTCGCGCGGTTTGTCCGAATCGCCATACCCGCGAAGATCCGGGCACACCACCGTGAACTCGCCGAGCAGTCGAGGCGCGACCTTGCGCCACATCTGCGCGGTCTGGGGCCAGCCGTGCAGGAGCAAGAGCGCTGGCCCCTCGCCCCCGACCCACAAGTTGATGCGGATGCCGTTCGCGAGGACCGCGCGCTGTTCCATTCCGGTCATGAAGTGGGACATGAGGATGTGGTCCGTGACGGGTGTTCAGTGATCGATGATGGGACGGCCATTAACTTTGGGAGGCCCAACGTTCCGGCTGAGCGGCTGCAAGTAATCTTTGCAACATCACCAAGATCTTCCAACAGTCCGCTCCAGCCGGGTTGTGTACGCCCAGCATGGGCGTGAACTAATGGGGTGAAAGTCCCCTGTGGGAGAACCAGCCATCCAAATGCTCGTACTAATTGGAGCCGAGAGATGGACAACCACTAGCCTAAGGCAAGGGCGTCTTCGCGAGAAGGGGTCCGGAGGAAGCCAGCGGCAAAAGTGCGAGCCGACGGACAGAAACGTCATAGAAGGCCGAGTTCCTGGGG